>DAOTUF010000325.1:0-2100 GCA_034437495.1 Chloroflexaceae bacterium
GGATGACCACATACGAAACGACGAGCATCAAGCCGCCCGCCACGAAGGTGCCCAGGTTCAGAGCTTTCTGGGGGTTTTCGCCCTCTTTGGTGCGCACCAGGAAGGTCCCGACAATGGATACCAGGATGCCCACGCTGGCCAGGATGAGCGGCAGGAAGATCGCGTTGTAGCTTTCGATGAAGGGCACCCAGCTCACGCCGAGTACCATGGCGCTCACGATAGCCCCGACGTAGGACTCAAACAGGTCTGCGCCCATCCCGGCCACGTCGCCCACGTTGTCGCCTACGTTGTCGGCAATGACCGCCGGGTTGCGGGGGTCGTCTTCGGGAATGCCTGCCTCGACCTTCCCAACCAGGTCGGCCCCCACGTCGGCGGCTTTGGTGTAGATACCGCCGCCCACGCGGGCAAACAGCGCAATGGAGCTTGCGCCCAGAGAGAAGCCAGCCAGAACGCTCAACACGCTGGTCACTTTCTCCAGGTTAAAGTCCGTCGGTGTGATATCTGTCAACCCCAGACCGCTCAGGTAGGGCATTTCGGCCTGGAAAATCGCCAGGTTCATGATGAGCATGAGCGAGAGGCCAAGCACGCCCAGGCCAACCACCGACATCCCCATCACCGTCCCGCCAGAAAAGGCCACATTGAGCGCTTTGTTCAGCCCTTCACGAGCGCCGTTGGCCGTGCGCGTGTTGGCAAGGGTCGCTATCTGCATTCCCAGGAACCCGGCCAGGCCAGAGCACACCGCTCCCGCAACAAACGAGATGCCAATGACCAGGTGGCTGGCTCCCTCGGCAAACCCCGTTGTCACGCTCAGGAGCACCGCTACAATGACCACAAATACGGCCAGCACACGGTATTCGCGTGACAGAAACGCCATCGCGCCTTCGCGGATGTAACCGCCTATCTCAACCATTCGTTCTGTGCCAGGATCTTGCTGGCTCACCCAGGTGGATTTGATCCAGGCAAAGCCAAGGGCCAGCAGCCCGAAAAGAGGTATGATGAGCAAAATGGTATCCATTCCTAAGTCCTCTCCTTACCTATCGAAATCGAATCTCTGATGTTGAACGGGTCGAACGTACCGAACAGGTCGCACCATACTACTGTTTCTCTACATTTGTGAACCTGCAACCTCACGTGAACTTGTAACCTCGAACCTGTAGCTCTTACCCCTGCGTGGAAAACCGCATCAGCACTTCGCCGGTGTCCACCTTCTGCCCCGGCTGCACCAGCACCTCGGTCAGGACACCGGTGCAGGGCGATTGCAGGGCATTTTTCATCTTCATCGCCTCCAGGATGCAGAGCACCTGTCCATAGCGCACCGTATCTCCCGCCGACACCTCGACCGATACCATGGTCCCGGGCATCGGAGCGGTGAGTTCTGCGCCTTCCTCGCCTTCGTCCGAGCGCGATGAGGGCGCAGGGGGGTGGCGGGAGGGGGCAGCAGGCGATGCTGATGGGAGCGAGGGTTCCGGCTCGTGCTGCACAGGTGCTCGGACCTGCTCTGGTGGGGGAGGGGCAGGCGGTGCTGCCTCACCAGGGGCCGGGGTCTCTGGTTCCTCTGGCAGGTCCTCACTGGCAACAAGGTATACCTCAAACTCCCGATTTCCCACCTGCACATGGAAGCGTTCTTCTTCCACTTCTTCCACGTCGATGACAAAGGATTTTCCACTGACGCTAATCGTATATCGACGCATAGAGTCCCCTGAAACAAACAACGCTCCATCCCTCCATCCTCCTCCATCCCCCATCCGCGGCAACTGCTGGTGGGCCAGCGACTCGTGTCTCCTGGGAGATAGGGATTCCCGCCTGGGGAAGTCAGGAACGGGCAGGTATCCTCAAAGCAAGATAAAGAACGGTTCCTCCGTGAGTTCCTGTCTGGATTTTGTATATTCTACTGACAAAGAGCAAATATAGCAAGTCCGAAGCAGCCAGATTATGGTATACTGAGAAAATATGAATCATACCCACAGGCGCATACCAGAAGGGGGGATAGGGGTATCGCAGGGGGGAACCTCAACCTCCCACCCCTCCCGTCAACAGCGCTACTATATCTGGACGATTGGCTGCCAGATGAACGTTTCGGACTCGGAGCGGCTCGAAGCC
>DAOTUF010000326.1:0-3884 GCA_034437495.1 Chloroflexaceae bacterium
ATGCGACGACCGAGGCCCTTTCCCAGGTTGCCTGCCTGGAGATGGACCGCTTCGAAGAAAAAATCCACCGCCGCGACGCCATCTTCGAGGCCGTCGGGATGGCAGCGGAGCAGTTCTTGAGCCGGGCCAACCTCTACTTCAATATGCACAACCTGCTCGAACGCCTGGGTATGGCGGCGCATGCCAGCCGGGTCTACGTTTTCGAGAACCAGGCAGGAGCAGATGCGGACGGTTCCCTCCAGATGCGGTTGCGCTACCGGTGGGAGGAACCTGGTCTCCCCCCGCACCTCGGCCCCCCCGCGCTCCAGAACCAGTCCTACCAGGCCAACGGCGTGGGTCGGTGGGAAACCATCCTGCCACACGGGAGCGCTATCTATGGCCCCATTGAGACCCTCCCCGAACCAGAATACCACCTCCTGCGAAGCCACCAGGTGTGTTCCATCCTGGTCGTGCCGGTGTTCGTTGAGGGTCGGTGGTGGGGGTTCGTGGGCTTCGATGATACCCGCACCCCCCACACCTGGTCGTCCTCGGAGATAGATGCGGTCAGGACAGCGGCGGGGATTATCGGGGCGGCGATGCAGCGCTACCGCGTGCAAGAAGCGCTGGAGAAGAGCGAGGCCGAACTTCGCAAGCTCTACCGCGCCATCGAGCAAAGCCCGGTCTCGATTGTCATTACCGATACGCAAGGGGTTATCGAATATGTCAATCCGCGCTTTACCCAGACCACGGGCTACACCTACCTGGAGGTGGTGGGCAAAACCCCCCATATCTTGAAGTCGGGACGGACGCCGCACCGGGTCTACCAGGAGTTGTGGAAGACGATAATGTCCGGGCAGGAGTGGCAAGGCGAGTTTCAGAACCGCAGGAAGGACGGTCAGTTCTACTGGGAAGCGGCGTCCATCTCACCCATCACGAACGCCCACGGAGTCATCACCCACTTTGTCGCCGTGAAGGAGGACATTACCGAGCGCAAGCAATTCGAACAGACCTTGCAGGAAGCGATGATAGAGGCCGAAGCCGGCACCCGCGCCAAGTCCACGTTTCTGGCCAATATGAGCCACGAAATCCGCACCCCCCTGAATGTCATCATTGGCACCACCACGCTCCTGCTCAAGACGCTCCTGACCCCCGAGCAGCAAGAGTTTGTCGAAATGAGCTATATGAGCAGCAACAATCTGCTCACGCTCATCAACGACGTGCTCGACATCTCCAAAATCGAGGCGGGCAAAATCGAACTCACCAACCGCCCCTTTCGAGTGCGCGACTGTGTGGAGGAAGCGCTTGATACGCTCGCGGCGGAAGCGGCCCGGAAACACCTGGTTCTGGTCTATCGGCTCGATGAAGCGGTCCCCGCAGCGCTGGTCGGAGATGTCATGCGGGTGCGCCAGGTCCTTACCAACCTGCTGACCAATGCGGTCAGGTTCACCGACACGGGCGAAGTGGTGCTTTCGGTCGTGAGCCGCCCGCTCCCCCCCTCCGCTCCGACCGCGCTGCTGCTCGGGTCCGCTGGAGACGGCAATGACGCTCCCCCCTTCGAGACCGACGGGGTTCGTTACGAGGTTCACTTTGCCGTGCGCGATACGGGGATTGGCATTCCCCAGGAAGCTCTGGGATTGCTCTTCCGCCCCTTCAGCCAGGTCAATAGCTCCACCACCCGCACCTACGGGGGAACCGGCCTGGGGTTGGCGATTAGCAAGCGCCTGACCGAGATGATGGGCGGGAAGATCTGGGTTGAGAGCCGGGTGGGTGAGGGTTCGACCTTCCACTTCACCATTGTGGTCACAGCCTCTCCTGAAGAACAGACCCCCTCCCCTCCCAACACACGCTCCCACATCTTGCGCGGCAAACGGTTGCTCATTGCCGATGACAACCGCAGCAGCGCCCACATCCTGACCCGGCAGGTTCGGGAGTGGGGGATGGTTCCTGAGACCACCCCGCTGGCCCGTGAAGCTCTGGACTGGCTCCAGCACGGCGGGCCATTCGATGCAGCCGTGCTCAATATGCACGCTCCAGAAATGGACAGCCTGACGCTGGCAACCACGGTCCAGATTGCGCCGAATGGACGCACCCTGCCCCTGGTGGTGTTTCTCTCCATCGATCAGCGCATTGAGGCGAGCCGGGAATGGGACCATCAGGCGACGGTCTTGCTGTCCCGCCCCATGAAGCCCTTTCAACTGCGGGATTCGCTGGTGAGTTTGTTCACGGGCGAACACGCTACCTCGGCCACCCGGGGCCGCCCCCAACGCCTGGAACGCGGCTTCTCCTTGCAGCCCACCCTGACCGCAGACCAGCACCCGCTCCGTATCCTGCTGGCAGAAGACGATGCCGGGAACCAGCGGGTGACGCTTTCGCTGCTTGCCCACATGGAGTATCATGGGGTGGAGGTCGCGTCGGATGGGCAGACCGTCCTGTCCCTGCTGGAGCACCAGTCGTATGACGTGGTCTTGATGGATGTGCAGATGCCGCATATGGATGGGTTCGAAACCACCCGCCGCATTCGGGAAACGTTTTCCGCTGACCGTCAACCCTGGATTATCGCGATGACCGCCCACGCCATGCAAGGGGACCGCGAACGGTGTCTGAGCGCGGGAATGGACGACTATATCAGCAAACCGGTGCGGCTTGCTGAACTCGAAACCGTGCTTCGCAAGGCCCCCCGCACTCCCGAACCGCTCCCATCTGCGAGCAATGACCAGCACGAAGAACGAACCATCCACCAGAGCAAGGAGACTGGCGTGCCACACGAGCACAACCTGTTGAGCTTTCCCCCATCTCCGGACCTGCCCGAAGGCTCCCCCAATGGGGTGCAGCGCGTTTCAGCTATTGTCCCCCCTTTCTGTTTTCCCCCTGCCAAGGCCGCACCGTCTCCCGCGCCGCCCCTCTCCAACGGGGTGCTTGACCCCACGAGGTTCCGCCAATTCCTGGCAACCATCGCAAAGGGGGGGCCACGGGTTGTGTCCGAGATTATCGGTATCTTCATCAACGATATGCAGAACCGCGTTACCTCCATCGGGGAGGCCGTGGCCGAGGGAAACCCCCACAATCTCCAGGCCGCCGCCCATTCGCTGAAGTCGCTCAGCGCCCAGGTGGGGGGCATGAATCTATCGAAGGTGAGCGAAAACCTTGAGATGCTGGCACTGGCAGAGGATATGAGCGAGGTCGCGGAACTGGCTGAGCAGGCCCGAGACGCCTTCGCGCCCGTCCGTCAGGCGCTCCTTGCGGCCCGTCCTTCCACGTCCGGGTCCTCATCCGCATCCGCATCCGCGCCATCTCCGGACGTCTCCGACCCGGGCGAATGATGGTCACAGAGAGGGCGTGCGTGCCAGGCTCAAACGGTAAGCCCCTCCCGCAGGTCCGGTCTTGGACCCGCGGGAGGGGAGAAGGAGAGGGGAGCGGTGGGCGAACGTGCGTGACCTGAGCACGATGACCGACCGCCACTCCCTGGGACCTAGTTGGTGCGCTCTGCTGCCGTTCGCAGCGCCCGCAGGTCAGGGTAGGCTTCCGAACCGTGCTCGTGGTAGTCAAGGCCCAGTTCCTCTTCTTCGGAAGTCACGCGCAGCCCGATAGTGACCTTGATGAGCAAGAACAATATCGCCGCCATGCCCGCCGTCCAGATACCACAGGCAACCACCCCGATGAACTGCGAGAGCAGTTGCCCAAACCCGAACCCATAGAGCAGGCCGCTGTCTACGGCGAAGAGACCCAGTGCCAATGTGCCCCACGCCCCAGAGAACAGGTGGACCGGCACGGCTCCGACCGGGTCGTCAATCTTGAGCATCTCCAGGAAGTTCATTCCGAAGAAGACGATAAACCCGGCAATCAGCCCGATAACGACCGCCGACCACGGAACGGTCACGGCGCAGGGAGCTGTGATGGCGACCAAC
>DAOTUF010000327.1:0-5843 GCA_034437495.1 Chloroflexaceae bacterium
CATGGGAATGGAGGATAATGAGGGGATGGGGAAGGTCATGTTTTTGACAATTACTAGCGGGTAGCATATCATAGGGCCGTTCCAGATGAAGGGGGGGTCGGGACTCCCCCGGCCCTGTGGCTTTCAGAAACAAAGTCATACATGGATTTTTGATGGTTCAGGATACCGCTGTTTTGGACGGAAGCCATTGCGTCCTTTCGCACACCTTTGGCGTATCTTTGAACCCTGGAAAGTAGCGTAGGAAGGGAATATGGCTGAAAAGAAATGGGTCTATCTTTTCCGTGAAGGAAATTCCAGCATGCGGGACTTGCTTGGTGGCAAGGGGGCTGGAGTAGCGGAGATGACGAACGCGGGGGTCCCCGTACCGCCCGGTTTTACCATCACCACGGAGGCATGCAATGCCTTCTATACCAGCGGCGAACGGTTTCCCGATGGGATGTGGGAGCAGGTACTTGCGGGGTTGAAGGATGTCGAAGCCCAGACGGGCCGCAACTTTGGCGACCCCTCCAACCCGCTGCTGGTGTCGGTGCGGAGCGGGGCCAAGTTCAGTATGCCGGGGATGATGGACACGGTCTTGAACCTGGGGCTGAACAAGCAGACGCTTGAAGGTCTGGCGAAGCAAACCAATAACCCCCGCTTTGCGCAGGATGCCTACCGCCGGTTCATCCAGCTCTTTGGCAAGATTGTGCTCGGCGTCGAGGGCGATAAGTTCGAAGATGTGATGGAGGAAGCCAAAGGGCACGGGCAACGCCTGGACACGGACTTGAGCGAGCAGGAGTTGGCGCAGATTGCCGAGCAGTTCAAGCAGATTATTCGGAACGAAAAGGGCGTTGAGTTCCCCGAAGACCCGATGGAGCAGCTTCGCCAGTCGATTGCTGCGGTGTTCATGTCGTGGAACGGGCGGCGAGCACGAGACTACCGCCGCGTGAACAAGATTTCAGATAGCCTGGGCACGGCGGTCAATGTGCAGACCATGGTCTTCGGGAACATGGGCACTGACAGCGCCACCGGCGTGGCCTTCACCCGCAACCCGAGCACCGGCGAGTCGGTGATGTTCGGGGAGTACCTGGTCAACGCCCAGGGCGAAGACGTGGTGGCCGGGGTGCGCACCCCGCAGGATATCAGCGAACTGGCAAAGACCATGCCAGAGGTCTACAACCAGTTTGTGGAGATTACGAGCAAGCTAGAGCGCCACTACCGCGATGTCCAGGACACCGAGTTTACCATTGAACAGGGCAAGCTGTGGATGCTCCAGACCCGCACCGGCAAGCGCACCGGCCCGGCTGCCGTCAAGATTGCCGTGGATATGGTCAAGGAAGGTATCATTGACAAGGCAACGGCCGTGCAGCGGGTCGAACCCGCCGCGCTCGACCAGTTGCTCCACCCGATGATTGACCCCAAAGAGAAGGCCAAAACCTCATCCCTGACCAAAGGGTTGCCCGCCTCGCCAGGCGCGGCTACGGGCAAGGCGGTCTTCCACCCCGACGAGGCCGAGCAGATGGCGCAGAAGGGGGAGAAGGTCATCCTGGTGCGGGTTGAGACTGCGCCGGACGACTTCCACGGTATGGTCGCTGCGCAGGCTATTCTGACTGCCCGCGGGGGGATGACCAGCCACGCCGCCGTGGTCGCCCGTGGTATGGGGAAGCCCTGTGTGGCGGGTGCCGGGGCGCTGAAGGTCAACTACAAGGAGAGCCTCGTCGCTATCGGTGAGACTATCATCAAGAAAGGCGACTGGATTACGCTTGACGGCAGCACGGGAGAGGTTTTTAGCGGACAACTGCCGACGATTGAGCCAGAGATGGCCGGGGACTTTGGCGTCTTCATGGAGTGGGTGGACGAGTTCCGCGCGATGGGCGTTCGCACCAACGCCGATACCCCCCACGATGCTCAGGTAGCCCGCGAGTTTGGGGCCGAGGGCATCGGGCTGTGCCGCACCGAGCACATGTTCTTCGAGGGCGACCGTATCGACGCAGTGCGCGAGATGATCCTTGCGGAAGATGAGGAAGGCCGACGGAAGGCCCTGGCAAAGATTGAACCGCACCAGCAGGGAGACTTCGAGGGCATCTTCCGGGCGATGGATGGTCTGCCCGTGACCATCCGCACGCTTGACCCACCGCTGCACGAGTTTCTGCCCCATGACGACGAGGGGATACGGGAAGTCGCTGGCAAGCTCGGGGTTGATGCAGCGAAGGTGAAGGAGCGGGTTGAGGCCCTGCACGAGTTCAACCCGATGCTCGGCTTCCGCGGCTGCCGCCTCGGGGTGATGTACCCTGAGATTACCGAGATGCAGGCCCGCGCCATCTTCAAGGCCGCAGTGAAGGTCAAGAAGGAAGGGGTCAGCGTCCATCCCGAAGTGATGATCCCGCTGATTAACGGTCGGGAAGAACTGAAGCTCCAGGAAGAGGTGGTTCGCCGCGTGGCCGACGACGTCCAGAAGGCCGAGGGCGTGCAGATTGACTACCTGGTCGGGACGATGATCGAGCTTCCACGGGCCGCGCTCACTGCCGACAAGGTGGCGGAGGTAGCCGAGTTCTTCAGCTTCGGCACCAACGACCTGACGCAGACCTGTATGGGGTTGAGCCGCGACGACTCCGGGCGCTTCCTCCCGCCTTATGTTGAAAAGAAGATCTTGCCTGACGATCCATTCCAGTCGCTTGACCAGGAGGGCGTGGGGCAGCTCGTGAAGATGGGGGTCGACCTTGGTCGCCGCGTGCGCCCGGACCTGAAGGTGGGTATCTGCGGTGAGCACGGTGGAGACCCGGCCAGCGTGGAGTTCTTCTTCCGTGCGGGGATGAACTACGTCAGTTGTTCGCCGTTCCGGGTGCCGATTGCGCGTCTGGCCGCTGCTCAGGCGTCGCTGGCCCGCTACAAGAAGCCCGGCGCGGGAACATCAACCCGAGATAAGTAGGCAAGACAAACCCGGCGTGTCATACGCTTGAAGCGAACCACCCCCGCGGTGCGCTGCTCCTGTTCCAGGACCGGACTCGCGGGGGTGGTTCGCTCTATGTCCATCTCAATCGGCCAAAGGTCAAGAGTACCTAGAAAAATATCTTGGCGAACTTCAGGACGCCCTGCTTCCACGGCACACGGTGCGACACCCCCGACTGGTGCTCGAACTTCGAGAGGTTGTCCAGGTACCATTGATAATTGCGAATCAGGGCTTCCTTGTTGGAATACTTCGGCTTGAAGCCAAGCACCCGCTCGGCCTTCTCAATCGAGACAAACGATTCCTTTGAAACCGTCTCGTAGACCCACTTGTAGAGCGGGGAGAGGCGGAAGAAGTCGAGCACCCGCAGCGTCCAGATCATCGGGGCGGCGGGGAAGGTGCGCACCTTCTTGCCAAAGCCGGCGTAGTCTAGAACGGCTTGAAAATCCTCCTTGACCGTCCCGAACTCCTTCGCGCCAATGTTGAAGATATCGTTCACCTGCTCCCGGTCGCCGGTCGCGCAGAGGGAGATAGCCTCGCACAGGTCTTCCACGTCGAGGTACTGGTAGAGGTTGTTGCCATCCCCAATAACGGGAAAGCTCTTGCCATCTTTGGCCCAGTCGTAGAAGAGGGCAAACACGCCCAACCGCTCTGGCCCGACGAACGACTTGGGCCGGATAATCGTCACCGTCATGCCCTTCTGCTGGTATTCCAGGCACACTTCCTCGGCCTTGATTTTGGCCTCTCCGTAGGGACCAACGCCATCGAGCTTGTCGGTCTCATAGAGCGGGTGATGGTCGGGGATGCCGTAGACCGCTGTGGACGAGATGTGGATAAAGCGGTCAACCTGGTGCTGGTAGGCCGAGTCTATCACGTTCCTGGTGCCGTCAATATCGGTCGAAAAGATGTCCTCTTTCTTGTAGAGGGGCAGCGCCGCCGCCGTATGAACGACGATATCCACGCCCTCCATGGCGCGGTCAACGGTGGCACGGTCGCGGATGTCGCCGACGATGGCATTGACCCGGTCCTTCACATCTTCGTAGTCAAAGGGGACGAGGTCCAACGAGGTGACGGAGTGGCCTTTCTCAAGCAGGGAGCGAATGAGGTTGATGCCAAGAAAACCAGAGCCGCCCGTAATGAGGTATCGTTGTGACACAGGGTATCCTTCCTTTCTCCTCCATTCTGAGGGGAGCATATGCGGTATCAGTTTGAATCTCTCTTTGAATCATGGTCATTCATGGTCCTGTGCTTTCTGCCTATTATAGCGCAAGCAGGGAGGAGGCGTATCATGCCCTTCTTCTTCTTCCCCCCCAAAAAACCGGCGGACCATTTGCCTCTTGACAGCAGGGTAGGAAATACGGTACTCTCTACGGTATGGCGAAGCCGCACCAGAGGGACCACACCTCGCCGGGACTCCCCAGTCCCCGGTGGGTTGGCGGTGCCTCTCTCAGTCATCTCGTATCACACCTATGACATCACCCACATCACCCCCATCACCCCCATCATCCCCATCATCCGTCCTGCCCTGGCGCTCCATTCTGCTGCTGGTTGGCACCTTCTTGCTGACCCTGGCGCTGGCCCTGGTTCCTGTCGAGGCGGTTGAGCACCTGGGAGAACGCTACAGCTACCTGGGCGTGTTTGTGCTGACGCTGCGGGCGAGTGCGACCATTCTGCTGCCCTCGCCCGCGCTCGGGGCAGCGCTGCTGGCCGGAAAGACGCTCAACCCCTGGCTTGTCGGGGTGCTGGCCGGAACAGCCGCGGCCCTGGGGGAGACGACGGGCTACCTGGCGGGCTACAGTGGCAGCCCGCTGGCGGCCCGTTCGAAGTGGTATCCCCGCGTTGAGCAGTGGGTCCATCGGTGGGGGGGGCTGACGATCTTCGTGCTGGCTGCTGCGCCGCTGCCACTGATTGACCTGGCAGGCATTGCCGCAGGCACGATGCGCATGCCGTTTATGGGGTACCTGGGGGCCTGCCTGCTTGGGAAGATTTCCCGCTTTATGCTGGTGGCCTGGATAGGATGGGCCATAGGACAGGTGTTTGGATGAGCCGATCACGATTACTGATAGCCACCCGCAACCGTGGGAAAGCCCGCGAGTTTGCGGCCCTCTTCGCAGGAGTGGGGCTAGACCTGGACCTGCTGACGCTGGATGACCTGGGGGTGACGGAGGAGGTTGAGGAGACCGGTACGACCTTTGCGGAGAACGCCCGCCTGAAGGCCGAAGGATACCTGCGCCTGACCGGGCTTCCCACGCTGGCCGATGACAGCGGCCTGGAGGTAGCCGTGCTCGATGGAGCGCCGGGCGTGTATTCGGCTCGCTACGGGGGGGTGACAGGAGCCGCGCAGCTTGACTATCTGCTCAAGCAACTGGAGGGCGTGCCGTTTCACGAACGGGTAGCCCGCTTTGTGTGCGTCATCGCGCTGGCGCGGCGCGGTGGGGAAACAGCCTTTGCAGAAGGCACGCTTCCAGGGGTGATTGAGTTTGCGCCGCGTGGGACCGGCGGGTTTGGCTACGACCCCCTGTTCTACGTGCTGGACGAGGACTGCACCCTCGCAGAGCTGACGCCAGAACACAAGAACGCCATCAGCCACCGCGCCGCCGCCGCTCGCCAGGCTCAGGCCATCCTTGCCCGCTGGCAAGCCGAGGGAGCGCTGTGAGTGGGTACGCGGGAAGTGGCGGCTGAGCGAGGGGAAGCGCGTGGAGCGCATGGGGTGAGTGCGTGATGAGCGAGTGATAAGGAGCAACCAGATCGCCGATCCAGGCTACCAGTCCTGAACTGGTCGTCCTCAGCCGTGGCTACGTCGGGACGTAAAGTACGCCTGTGGACTGCGTGTCAGACGTTCGCTTGAGAGCGCCGTGCAGGACGAAGCAGGAATTTCGGAAATGGACAAAGCGTACGTTCGAGTACTTTTGAACAC
>DAOTUF010000328.1:0-9569 GCA_034437495.1 Chloroflexaceae bacterium
CCCCACCGCCCGTCCCCCGGTGAGCGGAGCCGCGACATTGAGCGGCACCGCATCCACCAGCGTGGTCGCGGACCACACCGGCTCGGGAGCCAGCAACGAAAGCTCCAGCGAAGGAGACGGAGTTGCTGGTTCCTGCTGCACCTCATAGCCGGCGCTCCCTTCCAAACCGCCCTGGTAGACCACCGGCACCTGCACCGTCTTCGTGGCACCGGCGTAGCGCAGGTAGGCCGGGGTGGTGGTGCTTACCAGGTCCGGGTTCAGGGCAGCAACCAGGGCCGCCCGCACGGTGGGCACTATGGCCTGGCGTACCCGCGGAACCAGGCGCAGGGTCAGCACCCGCCCTTCGGCCACCGACCGCTGCCACTGAACGCCGCTCACAAGGGCATCCTCAAGGGCAATCTGATGCAGGGGAGGCACGCCCACACCAGGGGCCGAGCGCACCACGACGCTCATCTCCCGCAGTTCTACTTCATCCCCGCGCGGGCCGACGATTGACCATGTTCCCATACTTCGACCTTCCCTTCCCTTCTCAGTGCTTGCTTTTGCGCCTTCCTCATCACAGCTCTGCATCCACCCCGATCCACGAGTTCGCATTGGCCGCCTGCAAATAGACCAACCCTGGTGTGCAATTGCTGGTTGAGCGGCCTAACCGAAACCTGAATATCTGCGTCCCTATCAGGTCAAACGTGGTTGAAGAACCCGTATCGGCGGTGAACCCGTCATTGATTTTGAGGTCGGAAGCTGCCGATACGGAAATGGTGGGACTGGCTCTTTTCTCCTGCATTTTGAATGGATAGTTCCCAGTATTGTTGTTCGCCAGCACGCCGAGCGTGTAGTAGCCATGTTCCACATTAACGAAGCGTTCGTAGTAGCGCCGGCACCGCACCAGTTCGTCCGTCAGGTCCCGCAGCTGGAACGGGTTGGCGCTCGTCCCGGCCTCCAACTGCACCGCCTCCAGGTCGAGCATGGCGTTCTGCACCATGGCTCCCTCGCTCCAGATGAACACGATGAGGTTGGTCATACTGGACGAAAGATTGGCGGGGGTCGTGAGGGTGAACGACGCCCAACTGCTCCCGTTGCACGCCACCTCGCCCACTCCCGCGACCTCGAAGTCCGAAGACGAGACAAAGAAATTCCCCTCGGTGTAGGTAGCGCTGGTCCAATCGTTGACCAGGTCCTTGTCCGTATTCGTGAAGTGGGGGGCCGGGTCAGCAGTTCCGTTGCCATCCTCTGTGCCCGTCCAGGCCAGCACCGCAAACCGGACATCGCCCACAGCGGACAGCTTCACTCGCCCGGAGAGGGTGGCCTTTTGCCCCCGCAGATGGCGGCTGTGGACCCCTTCGATGATCTGGGCTATTCCGATGCGCTGCGCGGTCGCATTCGGTTGGGTCAGACGGCAGCCAGAGCGCTGTGTATCTCCCGCCTGCCGCGATACATTGACCGCCGCGCTCTGGGCAAGCACATACCAGCGGTCGGGCGCATAGGCATATTCGCTCACGCCGGTCTGGTTCGTGCCGCGCTGCCAGATGGCGAACGAGCCGTTGAGGAGCAGGTTGGTCACGGCCCCGGTTCCCCCCCCACTACCGCCCGTGGGCGCTTCCCACCCGACCGACCCATCCCCCTGGACGGCGAGCACGTCACCATCGCTGGCTCCGCTGGTGGCGGGGACCTTCCCGCCACTGGACGCAGAGACCGCGGGCAATCGGTCATCGTCCAGGGTGCCCGAAGCGATATCGCTCGCCGCGTGGGTGTGGCTCGCTGCCGCATACGAAAGCGATGCGCTTCCCCCTCCCTCGTCGGTCAGGCTCCCGTTCGGCACCTTGAGCGTGGTCGCCACCACCGAAGGCACCCCGTCCTGCTCCTGCACCGTCAGCGAGGAGCCGCCACCGCTCCCACCACCCAGTTCCGTCACCGTCCCGTCGTCCGTCCGCCGATAGACCTTCCCATCATCCTTTGCATAGACCGCCACCGTGCCTGCTGGTGGCGTTTCCACATCGCTCCCGTTTTCGGTCAACAGCACCTTTGACATTCCCACCGCCTTCCTTCCTTACTTATGCTTATGACCTGCCTTCTTGCTGCTCGAACTGCGCTACCGACTTACCCTTCGAAATGGCTCCAGCAGCGCCACCACGACCGGTGGCAGAACGACCTCGCCCCGAGCAGCGTGCTGGAGCCGGTGCGCCTCGTTGAGCGACCGGTCATAGCTCCGGTAGAGCCAACCAATGGCCTCCCGGGTCGCGTGCATCACTGGCTCTGGCGGCACGACCACCCCGGCCCCCTCATCCCACCGACCGTACGCCCAGTAGCCCGTTACCTGAAGCACCTGCTCGCGGTCATCCACGAACGTCCACACCTTCCCGCTGCTCGGGCGCAGCACCAGCGCAAAAAACGGCCCCTCCTCTGGCACCGTCACATAGGCATCGCTTGCTATCGTCTCCCCATCCCCATTCACCACCTCGGTCACATGCGCCAGGTCTCCATCCAGATGCAGCACCCGCCCGCGGTCCGACACGGTGGGATACCCGCAGTCGAAGCGCCGCGCAGTGGGAGTGGACGCCGCAAATACCCGCCCACAATACCCCTCGACCAGCGCCCCGGCCACCTCTACCAGGCTCGTCACCAGGGCATCATCCTCATCGGTCCCGATACCCAGAAAATCCTTTGCCTCGTCCAGCGAAACATACCCCATGCGTTCCTCCCCCTGCCGCCTGCGATGGCTCGTTCCTCATTCCCGGTTCCTCGTTCTCTGGAGGGGCACTGTACGCTGTGCCCCTCCCCGTTTGTCGCGCACGACACGCCACCAGCCTCACGCATGCATCTGCATCACCTGAATGGCCTCGGACAGCATGACGCGGCTGTCTATCCGCCGGAACCACCGGAAGCCCACCTGCCCGCTCGCCGCATACAGTTCGTCCAACCGCTGCATCCCGAACCCGCCAAAATCCACCACCCAGAAAAAGGAGATATCCCCAAAGACCATCACCTTCTTGCTGGCGGCAATCGTGTCCATGGCGTTCAGCGGAAACACGGGCCGCCCGAACAACCGGTCCGGCTCGCCGGTTTGCATCCCCGGCTGCCACAAATACTGATCCGTCGTATCCTTCAGCGTCCGCACGGCCTCTATCGTGGCATCGTTCATCAGCCATACGGCCCGCGAACGGTACAGGTGGGACAGGGCATAGTAGAGGCTGATGACCTCATCCGCGGTGATGGCCGTCGGACTGGCCGTTGTCACGCCCACCGTTCCCCCCGCCACAATCCCCTGTGGCTGACTGCTCCCCGTCCCCACCGAAAATGCCACATTCTCCGCCGCGGCAAACGCCTGGACTGCATCGGGCAGCAGCACCTGCCGCACCACATCCATACGACTATCCGCCAGCAGTTCTTCGGACACCTTCGACAATTTGGTGTACTTGAAGGGCGTCAGGACGACCTCCCCGAAGGTTGGTTCTTTCTCATCATACGCGCCCCCTCCTCGGCGGTCAGCACTGCCGCCTCGCTCTGCGTCATCGTCGGCACGCGGAGCGAATTGGTTCCCGACACGGCGATTACCCGTGCCCCGGCCTGGCGCAGCACACTGACATCTCGCAGCGCTGTGACCATTTCCTGCCCATACCGGCGCGGCACCAGGTATCCCCCCTCCTCTGCCGTGCCCTCCTGAAGCGCCGCCTTGACCCCGCGCCGCACATAGAGATCGAACGATTTCAGCGAGCGAGTCTCGCCATCCTCGCCCGCTGCCTCCCGACTATCCCCCACCACAAACCCACCCCGACGGAGCGCCGGTTCCTGTTCAACCCGCTCAAGCAGCGCAGTCAGACGGGAAAGCGCGGCTCCCTGCTCACCTATCCGCTCCTCCAGAGCCTTCATCGAATGCGCCCCTCCTTCCTGCACCGCTCTGCCCATCCCCAACACCGTCGCCGCGCCCGGCGACACCACCGTATCACCCATCTGCTCCAGATGTTCCCGTCCCATTGGTTCATCCTCCTGCCTATTCATCGTCTGGTATCCTGTACTCTTCTGTGTGCCAAGCGGAGCTACCCGCGTCCCCCCTGGCTGCGCGGGGGTGGGGGTTAGCGACCCTTCGGCAATCACCCATCGCCTCACCCGACCATCAGCATCCCGCTGCACCAGGTGGTCCGCGGCTCCGCTCGACCACGCCAACTTTCCTGCCGCGGCCAGGTCGTACACCACTCGCTCATACGCATCGGCCAGGTCAAGCACCGTTTCTGCCCACAGCCCCACCTCGTCCCGCCGCGTCCGCAGCGGAGCCAGCATCCGGTTGGCCAACCCTTCCAACCCCGGCCCGAGCGGAAAGCCGTGGTGAACCAGTGTCACCACGCCATCCCCATCGTTCGGCCCGAAATACGTCTCCGGCGTAAAATAATCCCCCACCAGGTCCCGATGCTCTGGCGAACCAAACCGCACCAGATAGCCACCTACCCGTCCCTCGCCCATGGCCTTCAGCGGAGCACCGGGCCGCCGCTCCATCGCAGGGAGGGACGGGGGAGCAGAAGGAGCAGAGGAACAACCACAAACTACGCTCACCTTTCCACCTCCCGCTCTTGCTCCCCGTCCCCGACCGTCTCATCCTTCGTCCGATGGTCAGGGGCCGTCCCCCCCATCCCCAACCACTCTCGTGCTTCCTCCACCGTCATCAATCCTCCTTTCACCAGCGCGACCAGCGACCGCGCCTTCTCGACTTCGGCCTTCTGATAGACTTCCAGTTTCCCCGGTTCAAACACCATCCGCAGCCCTATCCGCGACAGATAGTGTTCATTGATAACCTCCTCAATCAACTGGGTCTGCGGTACGACGGTCTGGTCATAGAAGTTCAGCCGGTCGCTCTGCGACGTGGCATAACTTGCGGCATCGGCGCTCAGCAAGCTGTGAGGAACGCCGAGCGCCGCGCACACATCTTCGCGGGCCTGCGTCGTCAGTTCCCGATTCTGGATATCCCCCAGACCGTCCCCAATCGTGACCGGCTTCACCGTATTGCGCACCGCTACACTCTCCCACGCATTTCGCATTCCCGAAACGAGCCGCCGCCACCACGACTGGAGCCGTTCAAGCTCCGCCGCAGGTGGGTTCCCTTCCACCGTGAGCAGGGTAGCCCGGATAGCCCCCCGCCGAAAGAATCCCTCGATAAAGCGGTCCAGGTGGTGCAGCAATCGCGCCGAGGCGAGAGCCACCTGCACCGGAGCCACCCCCGGCCCGACCTCGCACTCCAGACCCGGCATCCAGAAATGCACCACCTCTTCAACCCCAAGCTGTCTGGTGCCACCGCTCCAGTACCGTTCAAACCCATTCAGCCCCACCCGGGCATCAACCCGAGGAACCATACTCGTCGGCACCACCCACCGGGGCGTCACATTCCGCCCGACCCGGTTGGTCTCCAGCAACCAGTACGCGGCTCCATAGACACACAGCGAGGCTTCCGTCAGATAGAGCCGCTGCCGCATCCCCCGCAAGGTGGCAGGAGCCAGGGGAGGGGAGGCGGAGGAGTGCGAGTGAGCATCATCAGCAGGATGCAAGGACCACGGCATCCCCGCCACGGCCCGCGCCCGCACGTCCACCGCCCGGTAGAGATAGGGCACCAGACTGTAGGCCCGCCCCGCCGAAAAATCCCCTCCCCCATCCTCGCCTCCCCCGGCAAGGTCCAGCCATCCCCCACCATCCGGGTGATCCAGAGGAAAACTCTTCACCCCATCAAAAACGTAATATGGACCAGCGACCATAGGCTCCGGGGGTCGAGGACCGTAGCTTGCCTCCCGACGCCCCCCCTCCTTTCCGATACGCTTTCCTCAGAGCAAAAAGAAAGACGCCCCGACCAGGATATCCATACCTATCCTGACCAGGGCGCCCATCTCCTGAGACGGGAACAATTCCCGTCTGGCCATTCCTTCAACCGACGTGTGTGACCCACAAACGACGTATCGCCATATATCCTACCATGCTCCCAACCTGCTCCGCGGTTTTCTTCCCCTTCCTGCCAGGTCCCTGCCGCAGGGAGCAACATGCTTGTTCAATACCGGGAGGTATGGTACCATGGGCCGCTATAGAGAGATGAAGGAGAGATGAGGGAAAGAGAAGCCCCCTGGGAAGCGGTCCAGAACAGGCTTCCAGGGACCTTACATACATTATTTTCACCGGACGTATGATGCTAGGAAATGAGGCCCATATGCCAAAAGTACAGGTTGCTATTCTGGGAGCCACGGGAATGGTCGGGCAGCGCTTCATCCAACTGCTGCGCGGGCACCCCTGGTTTGAAGTGACGACGCTGATCGGGAGCGAACGCAGTGCCGGGCGAACCTATGGCGAGGCATGCCGATGGGTCATAGACAGCGAGTTCCCTGAAGAACTGCGCGGGGCCCCCGTGCAAGGCATTGATGCGCCCATTGACGCGCCGCTGGTCTTTTCGTCCCTGCCGAGCAGCGTCGCCGGGCCCGTAGAAGAACGGCTAGCCGCCGATGGGCACATCGTCTGTTCCAACGCCTCGAGCCACCGCATGGCCCCCGATGTCCCCATCCTCATACCCGAAGTCAACCCCGACCATCTGGCCCTGCTCGAAGTGCAGCGGGAAAAACGCGGGTGGAGCGGTGCGATTGTGACCAACCCCAACTGCACCTCAACCCCGATTACCATGGCCTTCCGGCCCCTCCTTGATGCATTCGGGATACGCAAGGCCATCGTGGTGAGTATGCAGTCCCTCTCCGGGGCGGGCTATCCGGGGGTGGCCTCCTACGACGCGACCGACAACGTCATACCCTTCATCGGCGGGGAGGAACCCAAGGTCGAAACCGAACCCCTGAAGATGCTCGGCACCCTGCGCGACGGGCAGATTGTCCCGGCGTCGTTCGCCATCTCAGCCCACTGCAACCGGGTCCCCGTGCTGGAAGGACACACCGTCTGCGTTTCGGTTGCGCTGGAGCGTCAGGCGAGCACCGAAGAGGTCATTGCTGCACTGCGGGGGTTCCAGGCGCTCCCCCAGAAGTTGAACCTCCCGACGGCCCCGCTCCATCCCCTGATTGTCCGGGACGAGCCAGACCGCCCGCAGCCACGCCGCGACCGCGGTATCGGGTGGGATATGCCGACGGTGGTGGGGCGCGTGCGGCCCTGCCCGATTTTTGACTACCGCCTGGTCGTGATGGCCCACAACACCGTTCGGGGGGCCGCGGGGGGGTCTCTCCTGAACGCCGAATTGATGGTCCAACAGGGGTACATCAGTTACACCAGTGACGAGTGACGGACGGCCTGGGGGTGGTACGATGCAAAAACTATGCACTCGTGGGTTCTGCCCACTGAATTGATCTGGTTCAGAATAAGGAACGTTTTCTGTGTTCAACCAACAAACCCGGCGCTGGCTGGTCCCGCTCCTGGTCATCGGAGTGGTGCTGGTGAGCGACCAACTTACGAAGCACTGGATACTCCAGGAGCTTGGCCCCGAACCGCTGAAGAAACCCATCACCCTGATAGGAGACTGGGTCCGCTTCATCTACTCGCAGAACACCGGGGTTGCCTTCAATCTGTTTCAGGGCTTGTCCTCGGTGTTCATTTTCACCTCGCTGCTGATTGCCATCGGAGCCGCCTATATCTACTGGGTCTATTTGCCCCACCACAGCCCCCTGGTCCAGGTGAGCTTCGGACTGATCGAAGGGGGGGCCCTCGGGAATACCATCGACCGCATCCGCTTTGGCTTCGTCGTCGACTTCATCCAGGTCGGGTGGTGGCCGGTCTTCAACATCGCCGACAGCGCCATCACCATTGGCGCGATCACCCTGGGATCATACATTTTCCTGGTTGGCGACCCCCGATTGAGCGAGGAAGAGCGCGAATACCCTCGCGATGAAGCCCTCCTGGGGGAGCTTCTGGAAACCACCAGCAAGCCAGAACCACCCCGCGAGCACCGCCACCCGGAAGATGAGCCACAAGGATAAGCCACAGGAAGAGGAAGAGGGCGAGAGGCAGGGATGGAAGACAGAAACCGCCAGGCAGCGGCGGACCCGGCGGCAGAGAAGGACCAGACCGAGCAGACCGAACTGGTCGTTGCCCCGGGCGAGGACGGGCAGCGGCTCGACCGCTACGTCGCCGAACGGGTCGAAACGCGGTCGCGCTCCTACGTCCAGCACCTCATCCAGGCCAGGGCGCTCCAGGTCAACCAGCACCAGAGCACCGCCAGCTACCGCGTCCGAAGCGGGGATATCGTAACCATCCGGTGGCCCGAGCCGCAGCCGGTGGACCTCATGCCCGAAGCACTCCCCCTGACCATCGTCTACGAGGACGCCGACGTGGTGGTCGTAGACAAAGCCGCATCAATGGTGGTGCATCCTGCACCCGGCCACCCCACCGGCACCCTGGTCCACGCCCTGCTGTCCCGCTACCCCGATATGCGCATCAGCGACGACCTGCGCCCGGGCATCGTCCACCGTCTGGACCAGGGCACCAGCGGACTGCTGGTCGTCGCCCGCAACGACCGGGCCATGCACCTGCTCAGTGAGCAGCAAAAGGCCCGCGCCATGCACAAAGCCTACCTCGCCATCGTGGAGCACCATTTCAAAGAACCAGAAGGGGTCATTGATGCTCCCATCGGGCGGCACCCCACCGACCGCAAACGTCAGGCGGTGGTGGCGAGTGGGCGCGAGGCTCGCACCCGCTACCGCGTGCTCGAAGAACTGGAAGGCTGCACCCTGGTTGAAGCCATCCTGGAGACCGGGCGAACCCACCAGATCCGCGTTCACTTTTCCTCGAAGAACCGCCCGGTGCTTGGCGACCGCCTCTATGGCCCGCGCAAGCCCCGCCCCATCGCGGGACTGGAACGCCAGTTTTTGCACGCCTACCAACTGGGATTTTCTCTCCCCCGTGACGGCTCATGGCGCGAATTTACCTCCCCACTGCCCGAAGACCTGTCCCGAGTGCTGGAAAAGCTCCGCAGCCGGGCGCAGCGTTTGCCACCAGGTATGCTACAATAAGCCAATAGCTCTCCCTGCTGCTCAGGGAACACAGGTGTTCGACGAGAAAGAACAGAAAGGAAGGCAGGATGCGAAACAAGATTTCCATCATTGGAGCCGGATTTGTCGGGTCAACGACGGCCCACTGGCTGGCAGCAAAAGAACTGGGCGACATCGTGCTGCTTGACATCATCGAGGGCGTGCCCCAGGGGAAGGGGCTGGACTTGCTCGAAGCAAGCCCGATTGAAGGATTTGACGTCCGTATCGACGGAACCAACGACTACGCCGACACCGCCAACTCCGACGTGGTCGTGGTTACGTCGGGGGCCCCGCGCAAGCCGGGCATGAGCCGCGAAGACCTCATCAAGGTCAACACCGATATCACCCGCAACTGCATCGAAAACGTCGCCAAACACTCGCCCAATGCCACAATCATCATGGTCAACAACCCCCTGGACGTCATGACCTACCTGGCGCGTCAGGTCAGCGGGTTCCCCAAAAACCGCGTCTTCGGGCAGGCGGGCGTGCTCGACACCGCACGGTACCGCACCTTCATCGCCATGGAAGCGGGGGTCTCCGTAGAAGATATACAGGCTATCCTGATGGGAGGGCACGGCGACGAGA
>DAOTUF010000329.1:0-9053 GCA_034437495.1 Chloroflexaceae bacterium
CCGCTATAGTGGGGTCTACCTGGACCGCGCCAACCAGCGGGCGCTGGCGTCGGGGGTGGCCACGCGCCTGCGAGAACGCGGGATGTCGCTTGCTCCCTACCTGGCCCACATCTCGCAGCCCGCCGGAGGGGACGAACTGCACCAGCTTTCGGAACTGGTGCTCAACCATGAGACGATATTCTTTCGCAACCAGCCCCACATGCACGCCCTGCGCGAGGTGCTGCTTCCGCAGCTTCACCGACGGAAGCCCCCCGGCGAGCCGCTGCGCATCTGGAGTGCGGGGTGCTCCACGGGCGAGGAACCCTATTCGCTGGCTATCACCGTGCTGGAAACGTTGGGGCGTCGGCTCCCCCGCCCGGTGGATATCTGGGCGACGGACCTGAGCGATGCCGCTCTCGCAAAGGCCCGCGAGGGCACCTACCGCGGTCGCACCCTCAGCAACGTCTCGCCAGAGCTTTGCGACCGCTACTTCGAGCCGCGCAGTGGTCAGGGTCATAGTCCTGGCCATAGCCATAGCCATAGCCAGCATCGTCACGGTCACGGTCACGAGGCTCATAGCTCCTGGGCTGTCACCAGCGAGGTGCGGTCTCTGGTCCACTTCGAGCAGTTCAACCTGCTGGACCCCTTCCCCCCTCGCGCCCGCGACCTCGATATCATCTTCTGCCAGAATGTGACTATCTACTTCGAACTGCCCACCTTTCGGTCGCTGGTGGACCGCTTCTACCACACGCTGAAGGAGGGGGGCTTATTGTTCCTGGGCTTTTCCGAAACGCTCTGGAACATCTATGATGCGTTTCGGTTGCTCGAAATCGGGGGAGCCTTTGTCTATGTGAAGGACCCACCGCACCCGCAGCCGGCTCAGGCCCCTCCCCCGGCGGCAGAACCCGGACCAGCAGGAACGGGGAGGAGCCGCCGCCGACCGCCTCCCCAACCGGCTTCCCGCCTGGTTGCCCCCCCCTCGCGGGGTGCTCTGTCCTACCGTGAGCCGCAAACTGCCCACTCCCTCTCACCGGGAGCCGGGACGACGGTGCTTCAAGAGGGGCGAGCGCTGCTTGACGTAGGACGGGTTGACGAGGTGCTGCAAACGCTCAACCGGGTGCCGCTGAATGGGCCGCATGCGCCGCAAACGCTGGCGCTCATTGCCAGAGCGCACGCCAACCGCGGCGACCTCGACCTGGCAGTGGCCGAAGCCCGCCGCGCCATTGAACTCGATGCGCTGACGACGGAGGCGTATATTCTTCTGGGGGTGCTCTATGTCCGGCAGGGGCAGGTTTCGACCGCGGCCAGCTACCTGGAACGGGCCCGCTACCTCGACCCGGACGCGGCTCTGATTTCGTTCCATCTGGCCGACGCCTACCGCCAGTTGAACCGCTCGAACGCGGCCCTCCGCGAATATCGCAACACGCTCCGCAAGCTGGCGGGCTATGCGCCGGACACGCTGCTGGATGGGGTGGCGGTCGGGTGGCTGCGCGAAACGTGCGAGCGCTATTTGACCATTCTGGCCAGAAAATCACCATAATCATACCAGGGTATCAGGCAAGGGACGTATGCGACGAATGGACCAACATCCTCACCACTTCATACGGAAATCGGGGCGACGGGTTCGCCATTCGATGAGCACGCTGCTGGAACATTGCAGGCTGGAAACGTCCATTCGGGGGAGGCGGTTCAGGACGAACCACCAGGTCCCCCCCCTCCTCACCGATGCCCCCCCCCAGATTTCGGAGGAGGAGCGGCAGCGCCAGGCAGAGCTAGAAAAGGACCTTCAGCTGGCCCGCGATATCCAGCAGGGGATGCTGCTGGCCGCCGTTCCCTACCTGCACGGGTGGGAGTTCAGCGCGGTTTCGCTGCCAGCGCGTGACCTGGGGGGCGACCTGTATGACTTCCTGCCGCTCAAGAACGGGCACCAGGCTATTATGATTGGCGATGTGTCGGGGAAGGGGCTTCAGGCGGCCCTGCGGATGGCGGTGGCGCGGACGCTGTTTCGCTACGAAGCTCGCAACGGCGATTCTCCCGCGGGGACGCTGGCTTCGGTCAACCGCGGCGTGTGCAGCGATATCCCCCAGGGGATGGTGACGATGCTCTATGCCATCCTGGACCCCGAGGCGGGGACGGTCCGCATCGCCAACGCCGGCCACACCTACCCGCTGCTGTTCAAGGGGAAGGTGCAGGAGTTTGAACTACCGGGGCTGCCGCTCGGGGTTGACCCGGATATTGATTATGATGAGGAAGAGACGATTACGATGTCGCCGGGCGAAAGCCTCTTTCTCTATACCGATGGGGTGAACGAGGCGACCGACCTGGATGAGAACGAATTTGGCTTTGAGCGTCTCCAGAAGCTCCTGGAGAGCAGCAACCAGGTGAAGCCCCGCACCCTGATGAAACGCATCCTGAACGAACTACGGGCCTGGAGCAACGGGAACGCCCAGAGCGATGATATCACGATGGTAGTGCTGCGCCGCCGCTACGGGTGCCTGGGCGATGAACTGCGCGTCGTGGCGGTGGACGTGTTAGGGCACGAGCGGGCCGGTGCGTTCTGGGAGGAGGTTGAGGTGATGCTGCCTTGCGCTCCCGACCGCGCCACCTCGGACGACTGGATGGCCTTGCTGCCCGAAGTCTCCACGCTGGCCAAGAAGCTCCTGAGCCGCGGTCTGGCGCGGGAGTTGAGCCAGGAGGTGCGGATGACGGTGGAGGAGTACCGGTAAGGGTTGGCGGTCAGGGCTGCGGGAGTGGCTCTGCCCCCCACGCCCGAAGCTCCTGGAGCACCGCCTGCACCAGCGGCTCGACCTGAGCGCTGACAGTGGGCGAAAGCTCCAACCCCGTCTGCAATGATGCAGGCTGCACCCCGAGCAGCACCACCGTGGGCGGGAGCAGGTTGCACAGCTTTGCCACGCTGAGGATGTCCGCAAGCCCTACCTGGTGCGGCGAAATTTTATGCGAAAGGAAGGCGGGGATCTCCTCCCCTTCCAGGCGCACCAGCGTGCCCGGAGGGTGTCCCGCGTCCACAGCGTCAATCACCAGGAGTTGCTCGACCCCCTCCAGACACGCGAGGAGGTCCAACCCCATGGTTCCCCCATCGAGCACGCGGACCGCTTCGGGGAGGGGGTGGCGGGCAAGCAGGTGCTCAACCACCCGCACCCCCACCCCCTCATCTTGCAGCAGGATATTGCCTATTCCCAGGACCAGAATGCGCGGCAAGGGGGCTTATGTCCCTTCCTTCGCGGTCTGACCTGGCTGCGCTTCCCCGTTCGCCACCTTGCAGATTACCTTCTGGTTGCCTTCCTGCTCGTTCCCGTCCCCGCCCTTGACCTGGAGCGCCACGATACGCGGGGGGATGCCCTTGCCGCGACCGTAGCCGGGGCAGGTAAACTTCCACCCGCTGAAGATGCTGGTCATCAGACCGTTGGCCTCTTCCGCGTCCACCAGGAAGGCGCTGTAGACGTGGTGGATGGCAAAGGCTATCAGCCACCACATGATGAAGTGGTGGACCATGCGGAGATGCTGCACATCAATGATGGAGAACACCCAGCTTGTCATCGTCCACCAGAACCCGCCTGGATTGCTCATCCCGAAGAGCGCAAACCCCGTAAAGACCTGGATGAAGTAGAGCAGCACGATAATACCGTAGGTCAGCCCGGCCAGCGCGTTGTGCCCCATGGTGGTGGGGGGTTCGCGGCGGAGGAAGAAGTAATACTGAAGGGAGTCCTTGAACATGCCGCGCCCTTCGGGAGTGAAGAAGGGCACCAGGGCTTTCCAGCTTGCCCACTGATTGCCGCCAAAGAACGCCCAGTAAGTGCGCACAATGAGGCTGGCAATGAAAATGAAGGCAAAGAGCATGTGGAGCGCCCGCATGTTCCCCATAAACATCTGCCCGTAGGCTTCGCGGGCGCTGACCTGGATGTAGGGGTTGTAGATGTAGTAGCCCGTGAAGCACAGGACGACAATACACACGAAGTTGACCCAGTGCGTCAGACGCACCGGGATTTCCCAGACGTAGGTCGGGCCGAGCCGGACCGTGGGCTGTGCTGGCTGCTGTGGTTGCTTTTCCATGGTTCTCTCCCTCAGCGTTTACCGCACCTTGACGGATACAATTTCCTGCCCGGTGGTGTCCACAACATGGGCTGCGCAGGCCATACACGGGTCGAAGGAATGGATGGTACGCAAAATCTCCAGCGGACGCTCCGGGTCGGCAACTGGGGTGTCAATCAGCGCTTCCTCGTAGGGGCCGCGCTGCCCGTGCGCGTCACGTGGGCCAGCATTCCAGGTGGTAGGAACGACACACTGATAGTTCCGGATGTGCTGGTCCTCGATATGGACCCAGTGCCCCAGTGCTCCGCGGGGAGCGTCGGTCATCCCCACGCCCTGGGCCAGACGCGGCCAGGTCTTCGGGTCCCACTTCGTGCCGTTGTGAACGCTCAGGTCGCCACGCCCGATATTGTCGGTCAACATGGTCAGCCATTCCTGGGCGACTTCTGCGATAACCCACGTTTCGATACCGCGGGCCGCCGTGCGCCCGAGGGTCGAAAACAGCGCTTCCGGCCCCACATCCAGCCGCTTCAGGACTGCATCCACCTTGGCTTTGACCGATTCGTGGTTGGGGGCGTCTTTGGAGGCGTAGGAGACGAGCATCCGCGCCAGCGGGCCAACCTCCATCGGTTTGTCATTGTAGCGGGGAGCCTTGAGCCAGCTATACTTGGCTTCATCGCTGGTGATGAGCGTTTCATAGGCTTCCCCAGAAGCCGGGCGCGGGCCGGTGTAGTTGGGGTTGGTCTGCCCCTCCCAGGGGTGCAGGCCGTTCCCGTTCCCCCCCTGGTAGTCAAACCAGGAATGGGTCACGTATTCGGTTACTTCGGCGTGCTCCACCGGGTGGACGATGGAGAGGTCTTTACCCAGGATGATGCCCCGTGGTTGGTAGAGGATGCCAGGGGTCGTACTGGGGTCGCCCGTGCCGAGGGGGAAGTCGCCGTAGGTCAGGAAGTTGCCGTGCCCCCCCCCGATGGCGGCCCAGTCCTTGTAGAAGCTGGCGACTGCCAGCAGATCGGGAATGTAGACCTGCTCAACAAACGCCAACCCCTTCTTGAAGAGCTGTTGCAGCAGGGCAATCCGTTCGGCATTGAGCACCGACTGCCCGTTCGGGTCTACCGCCAGCGTGGACCCCCCGACGACGTAGGTTTGCAGGTGGGGGTTCTTGCTCCCCAGGACGGCATGAATGCGGATGAAATCGCGCTGCCATTCCAGGGCTTCCAGGTAGTGGGCGACGGCCATCAGGTTGGCTTCGGGGGGGAGCTTCTGGGCCGGGTGCCCCCAGTAGCCGTTGGCAAAGATGCCCAACTGCCCGCTGTCAACGAATGCTTTCAGGCGGTTCTGAACGGACGTGAAGTGCTGCACCCCATTGTTGGGCCAGTCGGAGGTGGTGGTTGCCAGCTTCGCGGCTTTTTCGGGGTCGGCCTGGAGCGCACTGACCACGTCCACCCAGTCCAGGGCGTGCAGGTGGTAGAAGTGGATGACGTGGTCCTGAATATACTGGGCGGCTTCTATCAGGTTGCGCATCAATACGGCATTGAGCGGGACCTCGATACCCAGGGCGTTTTCGACGGCTCGCACGGAGGCGAGGGCGTGGACGGTGGTACACACGCCGCAGATGCGCTGCGTGAAATACCAGGCGTCGCGGGGGTCGCGGTCTTTGAGAATAAGCTCAATCCCGCGCCACATCGTGGCCGAACTCCAGGCGTCGGTCACTTTTCCGTCCTCAACCTGGGCTTCGATACGCAGGTGTCCTTCAATACGGGTCAGCGGATCAACGACAATCTGTTCTGTTGCCATGGCTTAGTGTTCCTCTTTTTGCTCTGGTTCTTCCGTAACGGCGTCTGCAACCGAGGGCTGGTCTGCGGAACCCTCGGTCTGGTGCGGCTCCGAAACGTCAACGGCTTCAACTTCTGCCTGGGGACGGTGGAGCGGTTGGGCTTTGGCCCGCACCGCGCTGAGCACGCCGTGGGCCGCGAACAGCGCCGAAACACCGGCCACCACCCCCACCCCGACCGTCTGGACCGGGACGCCCACCCCGGGGACATCCGGCAGGCGTTCGTAGAAGGGGGTCATCGTGTCCCAGAAGTTGGGTTCGGAACACCCCACGCAGCCGTGCCCGGCCCCAATGGGCCAGCTCGTCTGCTCGTTCCATCGGACAATCGGGCAGTTGTGGAAGGTCTGCGGTCCCTTGCACCCCATCTTGTAGAGGCACCATCCCTTGCGGTGGCCATCGTCGCCCCACTCTTCGACAAACTGACCGGCGTCGAAGTGGGCGCGGCGTTCGCAGTCGTCGTGGATGCGCGACCCGTAGGCAAACAGCGGGCGCTTGAACTGGTCGGTGGCGGGCCACGACCCGAAGGTGAGGTAGTGGGTAATCACGGCGGTCAGGTTCTCGACGTTCAGGGGGCAGGCGGGCAGGTTGATGATAGGCACGCCCCTGACAATGTCGCTGACGCTGCGTGCGCCGGTCGGGTTGGGCGATGCGGCGGGCAAGCCGCCAAAGGTCGCGCAGGTGCCGGCGGCGATGACCGCGGAAGCATCGGCGCAGATCTCCTGAACAAGGTCTACGGCGGTGCGTCCAGCGATGCAGCAGTAGACCCCGCCATCGTTGACGGGGATGGAACCTTCGATGACGACCAGGTAGTTGCCCTTGTGGGCCTTCATGGTCGCTTCGCGGGCGGCTTCGGCCTGGTGCCCGGCGGCGGCCATAATGGTTTCGTGATAGTCCACCGAGAGCACGTCCAGTACGAGGTCGGCCACGGTGGGCTTGCTGGCTCGCAGGAGCGATTCGGTGTTGCCGGCGCAGTCCTGGTATTCGAGCCAGATGAGCGGCGGTCGGGTGGCGTTTTCGAGGGCGTGGGCAATGCGGCTCTGGTAGCGCGGCGGCAGCGCCAGGGTAGCGGCCATGGCGGAGCAGAATTTGAGAAAGTCACGGCGGGTCACGCCTCGTTCCATGAGGGCGTTCATAAGACTGCCAGGTTCGCTTGGCATACGTTTTCTCCCAATACTACGTGACATCTATGGGATATCGCGGGTGGGAAAGGGGCCGGATGGCTCCTGTGCTGGCCTGTTGCTGGTCTGTTTCGATACCCCTAGATTTCCGGGCGGTTGCAGGGTGATTTAGCCCACCATTATATGCGATATTTCAAGATTTGCAACTTGTGTTCAATACCATCGGCTTTCTTTGCGGGTTTTCCACACAAGATACTTGACGCTCGATGCTCGCGTGATGAGCGGCTCGCTGGTAGGGAGAGTATAGGGTCTCTTGAGCCATCCGTCTATCCCCGCTAAAGGTGAAAAACTCCCGGGGAAGGTGTGGTATGATGGAGAGAGAGAAACTGGCGGCTTCTGGCAGGATAATCGGTCAGAGGGTATCAGAGGAAACGATTTATGGATACAACCCGATCCCCCGCGCTCTCAGCGCGACCACGGCTGCTGGCGGTGCTGGCCCACCCGGACGACGAGTCCTTTGGGATGGGGGGAACGCTGGCGTGGTATGCCGCGTGCGGGGCGGCGGTGTTCCTGGTGTGTGCCACCCGCGGCGAAGCAGGCGAAGTGGACCCGCACCACCTGAGCGGCTACGGTTCGGTCGCTGAACGACGGGAAGCCGAACTACGGTGCGCGGCGAAAGCACTGGGGTTGAGCGGGGTCTTTCTGCTCGACTATCGGGACTCTGGGATGGCTGGTTCGCCCGACAACCAGCACCCGCAGGCGCTTGCTGCGGCTCCCCCCGACGAGGTTGCCGCACACGTGACCCACGCTATCCGTCGGCTCCGTCCGCACGTCGTGCTGACCTTCGACCCGATAGGGGGCTACCGCCACCCCGACCATCTGATGATTCAGCAGGCGACCGTGCGGGCCTTTCATGCGGCCAGCGATGCCAGCATTTTCCCGGGGGAGGAGCCGCCCTACCAACCCCAGAAGCTCTATTTCCACACCTTTCCACGCCTCTGGCTGCGGTTAATAGTGCGGGCAATGCCGCTCTTTGGCAAAGACCCGTGCCGCTTCGGGCGCAACCAGGATATTGACCTGACCTCGATTGCCGTGGAAGACTTCCCGACCCATGCGCACATTGACTATCTGGCGGTGGAGCCGCGCCGGGTGGCGGCAGTGCGGTGCCACGCCAGCCAGGGGGGGGGGTCGGGGTTGCTCCACGATACGTTTGCGTGGGCGCTGCGCCTGGTGAGGAGCAGCGGACGAGATACGTTTATGCGAAGCTATCCCCCTCCGACGGCAGGTCTGCGCGAGCGCGACCTGTTTGAGGGGGTGGAGTATTGATGAGAGTGTAAGTGAGTGAAGGAGGGTTTCAACTATGGGGATTCTTTCGTGGATTATTATGGGGGCGCTGGCGGGGTGGATTGCGGGTCTCATCACGCAGACGAAGGACCGACGGGGGTGTATCGGGAATATCATTCTGGGCGTTGTGGGGGCCTTTGTGGGTGGCTTGCTGATGCAGTTTCTCACCGGTGAGGGGTTCGGTTTTGGCTTTGACCTGCCCAGTCTGGTTGTTGCGGTGCTCGGGGCCATTGTGGTGCTGACATTGGTCGGCGCGGCGCGGAAGGCTCAGAAGAAATAGGGCGTATCCCGGGGGACATTGAGAGATGGGGCATTGCTCGTAGCTCAATGCGCCCCCGGACGGACTCGAACCGCCGACACACGGTTTAGGAAACCGTTGCTCTATCCACCTGAGCTACGGGGGCATCCGCCCCTCAGTGTACCATAGGAAGGGGGTATCGGCAAGGGGGAGGGGACCCAAACGCAGGTCTCAAAACTGGAGCCGTCCATTTTGGATTTGCATCACCATTCCCTTTCTTCTGTTTGATATTGAGAGCGTGGGCTAAGGAAACTGGCCGCGGGCCAGCGCCAGAGCGCGAACCTCCCGCGCCCCCGCGTCCCGGAGCGCCTGAGCACACGCGCCGAACGTTGCCCCCGTTGTCAGCACATCATCAATGAGCAGCACCCGCAACGGGGGAGGGTCGGGGTGCTGACACCCGAAGGCCCCCGCGACGTTTTCGCGGCGGGCCCCC
>DAOTUF010000330.1:0-7715 GCA_034437495.1 Chloroflexaceae bacterium
CTCCGCCGACCGGCTGGTGCAACTGGACGAGGAGGAGGCAGAGGAAGAAGAAAAAGATGGAGAGGATACGTTTGGAGGGGATGAGGAGCAGTCCCCACCGCTGGCCCCGACGCCTGCTCCGTCCCCGACCGAGCCGGGTCGCGGGGAGGAAAGCGGGGGACCGGGGAGCGCTCCCACCATCCGCGAGGAGTTTGCCGACACCGCCTACTGGGAGGGCACCATCACGACCGGTGACGATGGGCGGGCGACGGTGAGCGTCCAGCTTCCCGACAACCTGACCACCTGGGTGATGCGCGGGGTGGGCCTGACCTTCGAGACGGAGGTGGGCGAGGGGACCGCCGAATTGATAGCTACCAAGCCCCTGCTCATCCGACCGGTCACGCCGCGTTTTCTCGTGGTGGACGACGTGGTTGAGTTGGCAGCCAATGTCAGCAACCGCACCGACGCGCTGTTGGAGGTACAGGTCGGTCTGTCCACTCGCGGCATGACCGTCACCGACGCCCTGACCCGCACCGTCCAGATTGCCGCGGGGAGCGAGGAGAAGGTGACATGGGAGGCTATGGTTCAGGATGTCACCTCGGTGGACCTGGTGTTCCAGGCAGTTTCCGGGCCGTACCGCGATGCCAGCCGTCCCACCCTGGCGACCGGTCCAGAGGGGACGATCCCCGTCTACCGCTACAGTGCTCCTGAAACTGTGGGCACGGCGGGGCAGCTGGAAGGTGAAGCGGCCCGCACCGAGGTGATAGCCCTGCCGCCGCGCCTGGACGAGCGCCGGGGCGAATTGACCGTGCGCCTGGACCCCTCACTGGCGGCCAGTATGCGCGATAGTCTCACCTACCTGGAACACTACCCCTATGAGTGTACCGAACAAACCGTCTCGCGGTTCTTGCCCAACGTGCTGACGGCCCGCGCCCTGGAGCGTCTGGGGGTGAGCAACCCCGACCTGGAAGCGCGTTTGCCCGCGCTGGTGCAGGAGGGGCTGAACCGCCTCTACCAGCGGCAGCACCGCGATGGCGGATGGGGGTGGTGGGACCGGGTGCAGGAATACAGCAACCCCCACATCAGCGCCTACGTCGTGTTTGGTCTGCTGCGGACGCAGGAGGCCGGGTATCAGGTGCGAGACGATGTGCTGGAGCAGGGGTTGGACTACCTGGAGCAGGAGGCTCAGGCCATGGGCAGCCTGACCAACCCCCACCGCGCCAACCTCCAGGCATGGTTGCTCTCTGTGCTGGCCGAGGGCGGACGGTACGCTCCCGACCGCCTGGACGACCTCTACGACCACCGCGACCACGCCGGGGTCTATGGACGGGCGTTTCTGGCGCTGGCACTCCACGTGACCGATGCGTCCGACCGCCGCGTGCAGACGCTCCTGTCGGAACTCCAGAATGACGCCATCCTCAGTGCCACGGGGTCCCACTGGGAGGAACCCGCCAGAGACCACTGGAGTATGACCACCGACACGCGCTCAACCGCCATCGCGCTTTCGGCGCTGGTGCGGCTCGACCCGGACCACGCGCTCAACCCCAACGTGGTGCGCTGGCTGATGGTGGCGCGGCAGGGCGACCGGTGGGAGACGACCCAGGAGACGGCGTGGGCGATTATGGCGCTGACCGACTGGATGGTCCACACTGGCGAACTGGACGCCGACTATGACTACGCGGTCTGGCTGAACGAACCGGGCAGCGCGGCCAGCGGCGACCCGCAGTTTGCGGGGCACATCGGGCAGGACGATGTGGACGAGCCGGTGGTGCTGCGGGCGGCGGTGGCCGACCTGCTGAGCGATGCCACCACCTGGCTGACGGTCGGGCGGGGCAGCGGTGGCGGACGGCTCTACTACACCGCGCACCTGCGGGCCTTCCTCCCCGTCGAGGATATCCAGGCGCTCGACCGCGGCATCATCGTGCGGCGGCGCTACACGCTGGCAAGCTGCACCGAGGGGCCGGAGTGTCCGGAGGTGAACAAGGCCAGCGTCGGTGACGTGATTCGGGTGGAGGTGTCGGTGACTGCGCCGAACGACCTCTACTACGTGGTGGTCGAAGACCCGCTGCCCGCCGGAGCCGAAATCATCGACTCGAGCCTGGCAACCAGCGCCCAGGATGGAACGGGGCAGGGGCAGATGATGGGGCGGTCGCTGCACCCCTGGTACTGGTGGTGGTGGCGCTGGTACAGCCGCAGCGAGTTCCGCGACGAGAAGGCGGTGCTATTTGCCGACCGCCTGTCGGAGGGGTCCTATCTCTATACCTATGAGATACGCGCCACTGTGCCGGGGACGTTCCACGTTATCCCGACCACGGCCAACGAGTTCTACTTCCCCGAAGTCTCCGGGCGCGGGGAGGGGCAGGTGATGGTGATAGCGCCGTAGCAGGCGTGAAGAAGGTGATGGGAGCCTCCCGCGGGTTGTTGGGACGTACGGGAGGCTCCCTGTCATGCCCACCTGATCCCTATCTGTGATACAATACCTCTGCAAACACCAGACGCGCTGTATATTTACTCATACCCGCAACAGGTGACGGGACCTCGACAGGAGGATCAGGCTTTTCTTTTGCAGAACCAGGAAGGGCAATCAGAGAGATGGATGGGGACAGCCAGAGCAGCGCAACGTTGCAGCAAGAAAACCAGCGCTTGCGCGAAGAGGTGGCGGCGCTGAAGGCCGAACGGGATGAAGCCAGGGCCAGGCACCGATTGATAGAAGATGTGCTGGAGCAGAGCAGTGTTCCTACCTGCTTCTGGCTTGGCGAGCGCCTGGTCTACCAGTTTGCCAACCACGCCTACCGGGTCGGGTCGGGGAAGCACGACCCCCTTGGCAAGACCGTGCAGGAGGTGTTTGAAGAACACGAAATCCCCGGCCTGACCCCCATTCTCGAACAGGTCTATACCAGTGGCAAACCCCAGACGGTCAACGAAGCGCTGGTGCGCCTCCCCAACCCCGAAACCGGCGTGGAAGAGGAGCGGTGGTACAACCTGGTCTACAACCCCGTGCGCGACGAACAGGGCCGCGTGGTGGGGGTGTCCAACTTTGCCGTGGAAGTCACGTCCCAGGTGCGGGCGCGGCAAGAACTCTATCGGCAGGCGCAAATTCTCGACCAGGTACGCGGTTCGGTCATTGTGACGGACCTGGATGGTATCATCATCAACTGGAACCAGGATTCAACCCGCATCTATGGCTATGAACCAGCAGAGGTCATTGGCCAGCCTGTGGCTATTATTTATTATTTATCCCCCCGAAAGACACGAGTGGCTGCTGAATGAGGTAATCCGGCCCCTCCAGGCGAAAGGGAGCCACGAAACAGAGACCGTTGCCTGGAACAAAGCGGGTGAACGCTTCCCCACCTACCTCTCGCTCTCGCTGCTGCGCGACGAACATGGCACCTCCGTTGGGATGATTGGCTACTCGATAGACATCTCCGAGCGCAAACGATGGGAAGAAGAACTGCGTACGTTCAAAGCACTGGTGGAAAATACGCTGGATGGGGTGGCGATGGCCTCGCCAGAAAGCATCCTGACCTATGCCAATCCCGCCTTTCAAGCGATGTCCGGGTTCGGGAAAGACCTGTTCGATAGACCGGTCACGGATCTGTATCCCGTAGATGTTCACCCGTATATGAGCGAGGAGGTTATACCAGCGATACAGCAAGAGGGGAAGTGGCAGGGAACGATGGAACTCTGCCGCCCCGATGGAAGCCGCTGGCTGGCTCAACACAGCGCCTTTGCCATCCGCAACGAGCACGGGCAGGTTATCAGAATGGCGAACTTGCTGCGAGATATCACCGAGACCAGACGGCAGGAAGAGGAGATGCGGGTGTTCCAGACATTGATTGAAAACGCTCCCCTCGGCGTCAATCGCGTATCCTTGCAGGGTGAAATAGTCTTTGCCAACTCCGCGTTTCGCACCATGACGGGCTATGGCGATGAAGTCATCGGGATGAACATTCAGCAGCTTCATCCCGAGGAGGAACGGCACCGATCGGCATCGGCGGCTCAGCGCTTGATGGAGGAGGGGGTTGCCAGGGAAACGCTGCCCTTCCAACGGAAAGATGGCCAAACCTTTCTCGGCAGTATCATAGCCTTTCTTGTCTACAGCAGTGATGGGGAACTCCAGGAGATCGTTTCGTTTCACCAGGATGTTACCGAACAGAAGCAAGCTGAAGAGGAACGCCTGTCCCTCCAGCAGCAAATCATTGATGCGCAGCGCGATGCCCTGCGCGAAATCTCCACCCCCCTCATCCCCATCACCGACGATGTGATGATTATGCCGCTGATTGGGGCCATTGACAGCAGGCGAGCGCAGCAGGTGATGGAAGCATTGCTTGAAGGGGTGGCCCACTATCAAGCAGAGCTGGTCATTCTGGACATCACGGGGGTGCGCGTGGTCGATACGCAGGTCGCGCAGGCATTCATCCGGGCGGCGCAGGCCGTGCGTTTGCTCGGCACCCGGGTGATGCTCACGGGCATCGGCCCGCAGATAGCCCAGACGCTCGTCCACCTGGGCGTGGACCTCAGCGAGATGACTACCCACGGGAGCTTGCAGGCAGGGATTGCGGCAGCGTTCCACCACAATAGCAGATGAGACGGGTATTCCACATGGTCAGGATGGTCAGGATGGTCGGGATGGTCGGGATAGTCAGGATGGTCAGGGTGCGTTCCTGGCTGCTGGTTGCTGGCCTGAGCGTGGTCTTCCTGCTGGCTGCCCCGCTCCCTGCCAGCGCCCAGTCCCCACCCCCCCCCGACCTGCAAACCTACGAATACTGGCTGCGTGAAGCCTTTGCTGCGGCACAACGAGGCGACCGCCTGGGGTTGGAGCAGGTTGCCCCGGACCTGGCGCAGACCACCCGCGTGCAAACCCCGGAGGGCATGCTGCTGCCCGTGGACAATGGCTGGCTGCGCCGTGCCATAAACGAGCCGGAGCCGGACTTGCCGCTGATTGCCCGTCGTCTGGGGGCCATCCTGGACGCGCTGGCGCAGCCCGCCCCGACCACCCCCGACAATGCCCGCGAGCAACTGGCAAACCTGCTCAATCGTCCGCCCTTCGACCCTGCCGACGAAGCCGGCGACGGCCTGATATCCCGGTTTTTCGAGGGGCTTTTCCACCTGCTCGGGCGCTTGCTCCGACCCATCTTCGGAGAAACCGGCTCCGCTCAGGCCGCCATCATCCGGTGGGGGATCATCCTGCTGACGGGGTTGCTCGTCGTTGGGGTGCTGGCCTACCTGGTGCTGCATATGCGCCGTTCGCTCACGCGGGAGGTCCGCACGGCGGTGGCGGAGGGAATGGAGGAAGCCTTTCTAACCTCCACCAACGCGATTCAGGAGGCTCGGTCTATTGCAGAGCGCGGGGATATTCGTCTGGCGGTGCGCTACCTCTACCTCTCGTCGCTGCTGTGGCTCGATGAACGCGGCTTTTTGCGCCGCGACCGGGCCCTGACCAACCAGGAATACCTATCGCAACTGCCCCATGCCGACCTGCGCACCCGCTTCCGACCCATCGTTGAGACGTTTGACCAGGTCTGGTATGGGCATGCTGCCCTGGAAGCCGATGATTTTCGCACCTACCAGCAGCAGGTTGAAGAACTGCGCAACACCCGGTGATCCGAGCCTATGAGTCAACGCCGCGACCTGTTCATCCTGTTCTTGCTGTTTCTGGCGCTGGTTCTCTTTACCATCCTCGGGCCAGGCAGCACCAGCGACGACTCCCTCGATGGAGGCAAGCCGACCACCCATTCCAGCAGCGCGGGGGGGACACTGGCGCTGCTGCGCTGGTTCCAGGAGCTTGGCTACGACGCCCAACGCCTGGAGTATACCGACTTTGCCTTGAGTGACCGAACGGCGGCCCTGGTGATGCTCAGCCCGACCGAGCAGGTGAACCGTACCCACACCGGCTTCATCCTGGAGTGGGTTGAAGCGGGGGGGATGCTCGTGCTGGCCGAAGACAGCCCGTGGCTGCGGCGGGGCAGCAGCAACCTGCTCCAGGAGCTTGACCTGACCGTCGAGAGCTACGAGCAAAGCCCGGGCAGGATTGAACGCGCCCCGGTGGTGCAGCCGGCCCTGAACGCCCCCCCGCTGACCACGGTGCTGGCCCGGACGACCTACGTGCTCACGATTGAGCGTGACGACGTGGCCCACCTGGTCGGGTTGCCCGCGACGGAGCCGGAGGCGGAGGACGAAGCGGACGAGCCAGCAGGACCACCCGACGATGACGCGACCGACGCGACCGACGAAGGGGACCAGACCACGCAAGCGGTGCTGGTGGGTATCAAGCACGGCAAGGGCTACATCTACGTCAGTTCGGCCAGCTACCCCTTTACCAATGAGGGGCTGCGCGACCCCGAAAACGCCGCCCTGGTGCTCAACCTGCTCCGCCGCGTCCCCGAGGGCGGGCGCATCCTCTTCGATGAGTGGCACCACGGCTTCTTTACGCCCCCCTCCCTCCGCTCCATTATGCTCCAGAACCCCTGGGGGCAGGCCATCATCTACATCGTCGTGGTGCTGGCAATCTACTTTCTGCTGACTGGTCGGCGCTTCGGGCGGCCCATCCCCCTGCGCGAGGAGGTTGCTCAGCGCAGCAGCGCCGAATATGTCGAAAGTATGGCCGACCTGTTTCAGCGGGGCAAGAAGCGCGATTTCGTACTCCAGCGCTACTACGCCGCCTTCAAGCGGCAGCTGGCCCGACCCTACGGCGTCAACCCGCACCTCGATGACGCCGCGTTTGTCGATGAGGTGGCCCGCCTCCGTCGCGGGGACGGGGAAGGGCAGACCGACCGGGCGCACCTGCTGGCGCTCCTGTCCCGCTTGCGCCGCCAGCACGTCAGCGAAGCGGACCTGCTCCATGCGGTCATCGAGAGTGACCGCGTGCTCCATGAATAGGCTCTGAGTTTATCGGTGGGGGAATGACCGTGATACAGACCATATCCATCCCTGGCCTTGGCCCGACCTGGTTCAATCGCCAGAAGCATGTCTTCATCATTTCAGAAAGCTTTCGCTCAACCTACTGCTTCGACAACGAAGGGCGGTTAGTGAGTTGCTTCCTGGAGGGGGTGAACTACCGGCGCGGCCTCGACAGCACGGTCATCAGGAAGCAGCGCAGCGGAGACCAGCCTAAAACCCGCGCCCGGCTCGCAGAAGACCAGGCGCGGGCGCTGTTTGACGACATCTGGTCGCGGGTGCAGCATATCTCCCGCTCCCTTCAGCGCCCGGCGCACGCGCACGCAGACGCAGACGCAGACCTGCTGTCACGGTTGGAGACCATCCTTGCCTGGGACAGTGACCGCCTGCTGGCCGAAAAAGACACCTTTCGCTCCATCTACCAGCCGGTGGGCATCCTGCCGCCGGACCAGTACCTTGCGGTGGTGCTTCAGGCGACGGAGGGGTGCAGCTGGAACCGCTGCACCTTCTGCACCCTCTACCACGACCGGGGCTTCCGCATCAAGCCGCCCGGGGAGTTTCGGGAGCATGCGCGGCAGGTCAGGGCACTGCTTGGCTCCGCCATCGGGCTGCGAAAGTCCATCTTCCTGGGCGATGCCAACGCCCTGATTATCCCACAGCACCGCCTGCTCGAACTGCTGGCCATCGTCCACGAGGAATACCCCCTCGACCACCCGCGCCCCGGCGATGACCACACGCTGCACGGCATCTATGCCTTCCTCGACATCTTCGGAGCCGAGAAGAAGACCACCGATGACTACCGCCTCCTGCGGGAGGGACACGTCCGCCGTATCTACATC
>DAOTUF010000331.1:0-5270 GCA_034437495.1 Chloroflexaceae bacterium
GGGGGCCCGCCGCGAAAACGTCGCGGGGGCCTTCGGGTGGCAGCACCCCGACCCAAGCGCAATCTGGTGAGCGGTGTCGCGCTGCCGCACCAGGCCGCTGGTCAGGAGCGGGAGGCGGCGAACCTGCGCCAGGCGGTGGGCGAGAAGCTCGCTCTGGTTGAAGCCGCGTTCGCGCAGGCGGTCCGAATGCAGCGGCACCGGCACCAGGGCATCCGCAGGCAGCGAACGTCCCGCCTCGCTGGTCGCCAGCAGGTCGCCCAGGATCGGGGCAATGCGGCGGATGCGCTCATACTTCAGCGCGTGGATCGCCTCCCGGAGCGGCCCCACAAACCCGAAGGGCGCGGTCATCGCATCGAGGTGCAGAGACCGCGCCCGCCCGTCAGCCCCTCCGTCGCGGGCAGGAAGAGGGCAAATCTGCTCGCGGCAGGCGGGGCAGAGCAGCGAGCCGGTCCGGGCACAGCTCACACAGCGGTCCGGAAAGAGCAGCGCTAGCGCTTCTTCAACCAGTGTGCGGATAGGGTGGAGCATCGGGGTTCCTCGCTCTGGCTCTCTCGCTGGCCCCCCTCATCCCTGCGGTTGGAGCTTCTTCAGGTAGCGCAGCATCCCCGCCACGCTCATCTGGCTCCAGCTTCGGGCCACGAGCGCGGCGGGGCCGTCGTCCGGGTAGGGGACGTAGCGAGCCGCCAGCGCAGTGACATCCACGGCATCGGCCCCGCCCTCCGCCAGCACCGCCCGGACCATCTCCGCTAGCGCCTCTATCTGCTCTAGCGCCACCCGCAGCCTGGTATCAACATCGTCGTGGACCCCATAGTGGGTGATGTAGAGCCGCCCGATATCCTGCTTGCGCAGCATCTCAATCGTGGCGCGGTGGGTCTCCAGGTCATAGGCGGGCACCGGCGTGACGGGGAACTCCAACCCATGGCGCGGCATCGCAAGCCCGGCGGCGTCTCCAAGGAACATGCCCCCGCTCCGCCGCTCCCAGAAGGACACATGGTCCGGCGAGTGGCCGGGGGTGGGCAGCGCCTCAAGCCACACCCCCTGCCCCAGGTCGAGCCGCAGGTCTTCGGCGGGGTGGAGCCGCTCCATCGGCACGGGCAGCATATCGCCGGTCAGCGGCCAGGCTTCTTCCCCCACCGCCCGCCGAGCACTCTGCATGAGCTTCGAGGGGTCGGCCAGATGCGGGACAGAATCGCGGTGGATATAGACCCGCGCCCGCGGCAGGTTTGCCGCCAGGTATCCCGCTCCGCCGGCGTGGTCCATGTGAATGTGGGTGCAGAGGATATGCCCAACCGCTTCGCGGGCAATCCCCAGGTGGTCCAACCCTGCCAGCGTTGCTGCAACCGTCAGCGAGGTGCCCGTCTCAACCAGAGCCGTCTCCTCCCCCCGCACCACATAGGTCGCTCCGACGCCGGGCACAGCCATCAAGTCGTGGTCTATTGCTGTCAAATGGGTGTCTATTGGCAGTATCTCCATAGCCGATGTTTCCAGGTCCTTTCTTGTCTTGTCTGGTCTCGTCTTGCACTCCCAACCCCCGGTGATTATAGCACGAAGGGAGGAGAAGGAGAACCGGCCTGGTTCCGGGGATGGGGTTATGCTCCCGGGGAGCCTTCAGGGGCTTCAGCCCCTTCGATGCCATCAAGGGCTTCGATCGTGGCATTCCAGGTCTCGATGATGGCCACGTTGACCGAGACGCGGGTCAGGAAGGAGTGGCGCAGGTCCGGGTCGCTGATGCGGATGGCACGGTCCTGGATGGCCTGATACGCCCAGGCCAGGGCAGCAACCGCAAACGGGTGCTCGCCCAGGGCATACCAGACGTGGTAGAGCGAGAGGTAGGCTTTGCGGATTTCGTCCTCATCTTCCCCGGGGGGAGGCGCATTCCCCCAGACTTCCCACACCTCCTCGACCAGGCTCCGCGCCCCCCCCAGGTCGCCCAGGTGGAGCAGCGCGTGGGCCTGGCGGCATCGGCTGGCGCGGACCATCTCCATCTCGCCAATTTCCTGACGTATCACGGCGGAGGCGTCCCAGTAGTCGGCAGCCGGGCGGGCCCGCAGCGAGATGTGCGACGCGCTCCATTCCCATTCCCACTCGGCCAGATGATAGAGTTCCTGCGCTTCCAGCCGCCGCAACCCGAGTTCGCTGGCGAGGGCCTGGGCCGTGCGGTGGTGCTCGTAGGCAACCGCGGCGAGCGGTCGATAGTCAAGGATAGCCAGCGTTTCTGGGGAAGGGTTGGTTGCTTCTGTGGTAGCGGTGGCTTGCAGCGGGGGAAGGCCGGACTGAGGAGGCATGCGCTTCAGGAAGGCCGCCTGTTCGCGGCTGGCGTTGCCCCACCGCGACAGGCAGGAGCCTTCTATCTGGCGGTTGCCAAGCGAACGGGCAATTTCCAGCCCCTCCACCGCGTGCTGCTGCGCAGCTTCAAAATCGCCCAGGGCCGTGGCTATCTCGCTCATCCCCACCAGCAGCAGGGCTTCGCCATAGTGGTTTCCCAGTTCGCGCCAGATGCTCAGGGCTTCGCGCTGGTAGCGTTGGGCCACGCTCATATCGCCCAGGGCATGGTAGGCATTCCCGATGTTGAGCAGGCTGAACGCTTCGCCACTGCGGTCGCCAATGGTCCGGCGTATGGTCAGAGCGCGGTCATAGGCTTTGAGCGCGTCGCGGGGCTTGCCAAGCTTCATGTGCAGGCTGCCTATCTGGTACAGGCTGGTCGCCTCGCCCCACCGCTCCTCGATATCCCGGCGGATATCCAGGGCCTCGTGGAGATAGCTTTCCGCCTGGGCATAGTCGCCCAGTTCGGTGTTGGCAACCCCCAGGAAGTGCAGGCTGCGGGCTTCGCCGTGGCGGTCGCCCACCTCGCGGCAGTATTCGAGCGCCTGAAACCCCCACCAGAGCGCCTGGTGATAGCTGGCCCGCAGTTCGGCGCTGCGGGCCAGCACGTTCATGTTTTCCCCGAGCAGGTGGCGGTTGTCCAGCTGCTTGGCAAGCTTGAGCGCCTGTTTCGCGGCCAGGTCTGCCGTTTCGTAGTCGTTGATGGCCTGAAAATAGTAGGCGCGGTGGGTCTGGAGGAGCGCTTGATGGTGGGTATCGCCCAGGACTTCGGCCAGTTCGGTCAATTCGGCCAGGTCTTGCTCCTGGAGAGGGAAGTTGCTGCTGTGGCGATAGACCTCCTGCCGCGCCAGCAGCAGGCGAAAGAGGCGTTCTTGCTGCCGCGCAGCCGGAAACCAGGTCGGATGCTCGTGGAGGAGCTGGATAGCCTGAGACAGGTAGGTCAGCGCTTCGGCGGTGGCGTAGTTGGCGGCGGCCAGCTTGCCAGCGCGTTCGGCAAAGTCGAGGAACCGCAGCCATTGTTCGGCGTGGCGGTAGTGGTCGGCAATCAGGGGAATGTAGGGGTCAAGGTTCGCGGCGTGTTCGCGCTCGTACCACTCGGCCACGGCCTTGTGGAGTTCCTGACGGTGGGTCTGGAGCAGGCTCTGGTAGGCCACATCCTGGGTGACAGCACTCTTGAACTGGTAGCGCAGCTCTGGTTCATAGGCTTCCAGCGGGGTGATATCCTGCTGTGCCAGGATATCGAGGTAGTGCCGCAGGTTGGCGACTTCTTCGGAGACGGGGTAGACCCCGGCCACGACCCGCGCCGGGAAGATGCGCCCCACCACCGAAGCCACCTTGCAGGTCAGTTGAATATTGGGTTGGAGGCGGTCCAGGTGGGTCTGGATGACACCCTGGATGGTCGAGGGGATGGCGGTGAGGCACTGTTCACCCACTAGCTGCCAGGTGCCGCCTTCGTCCAGCATCAGGGCCGACTGCTCCCGCAGCATCCGGACGGTCTCCTCCACAAAAAAGGGGTTGCCCTGACACCGTTCGACCAGCCACGCAGCAACGCGGGAGGCCACCGGTCGGTTGTCCAGGTGCGAGGAGGTCAGACGCGCCACGGCGACGGCATCGAGGGAGATGAGGGGGAGAGTGTGGTGCTGGCCCAGGTCTGTGATGGTCTGGAGCGTGGTGCGTTTCTCGCGTCCCCACCGGCTGTCTTCGCCGGTGTCGGGAGAACGGTAGCAGAGCAGCAGCAGGATGGGTTGGTGAGCAACGGCGCGGGCCACGTCCAGCGCCAGGTCCCACGAGAGGGAGTCCGCCCAGTGCATATCATCCAGCACGATGACCAGGGGCGTTTTCTGGGACATCGCAGTGAGCAACTGCACTACCAGGAAGGCCAGGTTCTCCCGCCGCTTGTGCGGGCGCAGCCCCCGCGTCACGGAGGTCTCGGGCACTCCCAGGTCCAGGATATCATTCAGGAGCGGGAGACGGTGTTCGAGGTTGATGTCCAGGTCTCTGGCTCGCTCGTAGATGTGCGCTGTGCGCTGTTCTGGCTCGTGCAGGCTCTCCAACCCCAGGGAGATGGTCAATACCTCGCGCCAGACCAGGTAGGGAGTCTGGGAGGCGATGCTATGCGCGGTTCCCTGGATAGCGATGGTGGCCGGGGTCGGAGCGTGGCTCACCCGTCGGGTAAACTCATACGTCAGGCGCGTCTTGCCGATGCCGCCCTCGCCAATGACCGAAACCACACACCCCATCCTCTTGCGGACCCGTTCCAGGTAGGAGAGCAGAGCGGCAAGCTCGTGGTCGCGCCCGACCAGCGGGAACGATTCGGTGGACTGGGTGAGGGCGGGCAGCCCCGCAAAGCGGTAGAGGTGGACCAGTTCGGTTTTTCCTTTGACCTGCATGGGGGTCAGGGCTTCCAGGCTCCAGCGTTTGCGGACTTCTCCATAGGTTGACTGGTCGCATAGCACCCCGCCGGGGCCAGCAAGCTGCATCAGGCGGGCAGCCAGGTTGACAGCATCGCCCATGACGGTGTATTCGCAGCAGGTGGGGCTGCCCATAGGACCGGCGAACACGGTATTGGAGGTGATGCCAATGGCGATACGGATATCCAGGACCGGCAGATCCGGGTCGGGGCGAAACCCCGGCATGCGCATGCTGGTGCGGGAAAGCTGCTGGAGTTCTCGGGCACAGGCCAGCGCCCGGGTCGGGTCATCTTCGTGGGCCAGGGGGGGAGCACCGAAGAGAATGAGCAGCACGGTGCCCTTGTCGTCAACGACGAGCTTGTTCAGGCTGCCCTCGTAGCGATAGATAATCTTCTGGGCCGCCGAAAGGAAGGTCTGAACCTGCGCCAGCGCCAGGCTGGAGGCATAGTCCAGCCCGCCGATACCAACGAACATGACGGTCATGCGGCGGAAGTCGGCCAGCCAGTCTTGCTGGCCTGCCCGCAGACGGGCGGTCAC
>DAOTUF010000332.1:0-2218 GCA_034437495.1 Chloroflexaceae bacterium
TGTTGCAATCAACATCCATATCTACAGTATAGCACAGGTGTTGCGCGGATGCAAGGGCTGAAGCCTGCGAGAAACCCGCCTAACCACTGCCACTCAAGTGGCGTGGCTTGCGGCGGGTTTATTCGGTCAAATAAAACTGGCGGTCTTTGACGGTAATTTGCACATGTTCGCGGGAAATCTCCGTATCACCGGTGATAGCAACGTGGGCCCTGGTGCCCCGTCCGAGCATGCAAGGGAAACGGTCAACGACAAGTTCCCGCTTCTGAGAGGCATCGGGGGTTTCGACCACTTTGATGAGAATCTGATGGTGTCCCTGAAGGTACCCGGTTGGGGGTGCATGAGGCGGAAGCAGAACTTCCTGTTCTTTCGGTCGCCGCCGGTAGACGATGAAGCCCACCACCCCGACCAGCACCAGCACGATGATCACCAGCACGACCGGGTTGAGCATAAACACGGCGAGCCGAACGAAAAAACCGGGCGCATCATAGGCAAACTCTCTTGATTGGGTGGTCACTCCCTTCTCTCGTTCGCCCTGCCGCCACAGGTCCAGGACCACGACATACGTTCCCTCCCTGGTCCGTATGTTGTGTATCGGAACCTGAAGAGACTGTTCGCAGGGAGATTGTTCGCACCGGACAAGTTCCCCCTCCTCTATCACCACACGCTCGGCCCCGCTTTCGTCCTGAACCGACCCGTGGTATTCGAATGCGTCGTCGGTGGTGCTGTGAATGTTGAGCTTGATCGTAAGCTCCTGGGGGTTCCAGTCCGAATCCGTGGTGACTGACCGGATATCAAATGCCACGCCCCCCTGATAGGTCACGGAATGTTCCGCCAGGATCATCGTTGTTTCGCGGTCCATTTTTGTTTCTATCCAGGAACCGCTTGCATCCTTCGCCTTCACCTCAAACCGATATTCTTCCTCCGTTTTGAAGCGCTCGTTCGTATCGAACACCAGGGGTTGGGAGAGGTCAACATCCTTGAAGATTTTCTCCTGGATTTTGTCGCCTCCTGCTTCACTCCAGGCTTCCACCACAATCTCCTGGATCTGCCCTGAATTTTTGGCCTCCAGGGTGATTTCGTAGCTGTCGCCGGTGCTGTCATATTCCACCCCGGTGATGGTCACGAGCGACAGGGTGTAATCGCGCCCGGAGGTAAACAGAACATCTTCCTGAAGCCGTTCGTCCTCGTACGACACACGCAAATAGGCACTGTTTTCTCCTGCTCTGGCAAGCACCGGTGCAGTGGCGAGCCACTGGCTGTTCAAGGCATCCATAATATCCTCGAACAGGGTGTTGAGCTTTTCTGGCTCACCGATAGCCCAGGACGCCGAGGTGTCGCGGGCCATCGTCTCCAGCACGGTCTGGTCAATGTTGCTGCAATCCTCCTTGCAGAGACCAATGGTGTAGATAGGGGTCTTGCTGCGAGATTGCGTGGTTGCCTTTGCAATCACCTGGTCATTGGTAAAAGTGCTACAGGGGGCTGTTTCGTCCCTATTCGTATCCTTGCCATCAGTAAAGAGAATAATGGCCCGTCGCTCGTGGGGGGCCTGTATCTTTTTGTCCAGGGTGTCAATGGCTGCATAGGCAGTGTCGTACAGGCAGGTAGGAGCGCCTTCAGTGGAAGCTGCTTTGTTGATGGCCGTTTTCACCAGTTGTGGGTCATCCGTAAAATCCTGCAAGAGCGTATGCGTGTTATTGAACTGGTAGACCGCAAAATGGGCATTCGGGGGGGCGTGGTCCACGGCGGCCACCGCCGCCTCCTGCACTTTCCCCATGACGCGCTGCATGCTTCCACTAGCATCCAGGAGCAGCACAATATAAATGGGACTCTGCGGGTCTCCTACATCTGCTTCGGTGCCCTCTTCATTTCCCAGGGCAATCGTAGCATCCCCCAACCGCGTCCCCTCTTTGGAGACCGGGCGTCCGTTGGCATCCACAATCGTAAAGTAGATGCTCAGGTTGAGGGCGTCTGTTCCTTCTTCAGCAACCGTATGGAGGATGACGATCTCATGCGCCGGTGCCTGGGCATACGAAGATGCCAGATACCATGGGGGGAGAAAAGCCATAATCAGAAGTGCAACCAGGGTAGCCATAGAAATGGCGGCGCAGGAAACCACCTGCTTCAGCGGGTGGAGGAAGCGCCGCTGTCCTCCTTTCTTTTTCTCCACCATTCCACAACATCGTCCTGGGCTGGTTTTTCGCCTTACGGCGGGAAAACC
>DAOTUF010000333.1:0-1689 GCA_034437495.1 Chloroflexaceae bacterium
TCGTAGCAGGTTTCTTCATCGCCGTGGTCAAGATGGACGGCAAAAATAACTTCGGGGTAGATGTCCTCGGCGGCGCGGATGATGGCCTCAATCATTTTGACGTTGGCATACTTCCGGGACCCCTTGGAAATCTGGACGATAAAGGGGGCTTTGGCGTCGCGATGACCCTGGAACAGACCAAGCGCCTGCTCCATGTTGTTGATGTTGTAGGCTCCAACGGCAAATTTGCCATAGGCCACCTTGAACAGAGCATCAGTTGTAACAATCATACAATCTCCTCTACCAGGTGGTGATAGATTTCACGGTTGGAAAACTTGGTGTTACTATACTACGGAGGAAGAGGAAACACCATCCCCAGACGTGTAGGATTTCGCCGCGGGTCGGGTAGGAACGAGCCTACCCGTGTGGGTAGGCTCAGGGAAGCATGGCTTGCCAGTGGGGGCAGAGAGGGGGGACTTTTTTATGAGCGGTTGCGACGGACGACCATGAGGTCCTGCCGCATGAATGCCCAGGAGATGCCCGCCTGAAGGTTGGCGCGGGTGACAATGTTGTTCAGGTCTACCCCCAGGTGGACGATAGTCTGGGCAATCTCCGAACTGATGCCGACCAGCGCCACTTCGCAGCCAAGCAACTGACAGGCTCGCACGGTGCTGAGCAGGTAGTTGGCGACCTGGGTGTCGACCATGGGCACGCCGGTGATATCAAGAATGACGTTTTCGGCGTGGTGGCGGGAGATGGCTTCGAGCAGACCCTCCATGATGGTCATAGCGCGGTGCGAGTCTATCACGCCCACCAGCGGCATCACGAGTATCTTTTCCCACATCTGGACGACCGGGGTGGAGAGCGCCATAATGGTCTCGCGCTGTGCGGCAATCTCGCGCTGTGCGGCTTCGAGCGTGCGGGCCCGTTCCAACTCTTGCTGCGTGGCTACGAGAAGCTCGCGCTGCTCATCGATTTCGAGCCGGGCCCTTTCCAGCGCTTCCCGCTGCTCCATCTCAGCGGTCACATCGCGGGTGACGATGCCCACCGCCCGCACGTCCCCCTCGCGGTCTCGGATGGGGAAGAAGACCGGCTGGACCCAGGCGTGGCGGCCTTCCAGCACTCCGATGTCAGTCTGGCGCGGGTCGCAGGAGAGGGGGGGAGCAGTAATCGTTTCTCCCTGCTTCACGCGGTTGAACACCTCTGGGACGCCGTTCTTGATGGACTGTTCGTCGGTGTAGACATTGTAGCGCCCGACCCACGCCTCGCGTGTGATGCCCCAGATCTCCTGGTAGGTCTGGTTAAAGCCATAGAGCGTACCATCCAGCCGATAGACCTGCACCCCGATGGGGAGGTATTCGAAGAAATCCGAAAAGACATCTGTCAATGGTTCAGGTTGTTCCGCGGACGTCATAGCCGTTCCTCACCAAGCTTCAGCGGCTTCAGCCCATTGCCAAAGCCCTGCCTTTCTGCTAGAATAGGCACAGGTGTGCGTGGACACTCGTGCAAACGAGCCAACGGTTCTTGCACCTGCACCTGAGTAACTGCACATTGCTGGTTCGGGCAGGAAAGCGTCTGCCCGGTCAAATGGTCAACGTGTCCTGTCGGACAGACCCATTCAGGGCGGCTGTCAGCCCGCCTATTGTCTCGGAGACGGCGTTGCCGTCGCGCCAGGGACAAGCCCACCCGCTTGAGCGGTGGGTAGCTGAC
>DAOTUF010000334.1:0-4128 GCA_034437495.1 Chloroflexaceae bacterium
CACGCCAGAAATGACCACCACGGTCCCCCTCACCCTGACTGGCATGCTCACGCCGACGGAGGTGCTCACCCCCTCCATCACCGCCCCCCTCACGCCGACGGAGGTGCTCACACCAACCGCACCACTTACCCTGACCGGGGTCCTCACGCCGACTGGCGTGCTCACGCCCTCCATCACCACCCCCGTCACGCCGACGGAGGTGCTCACGCCTTCCATCACCATCCCCGTCACGCCGACCGGCGTGCTCACGCCTTCCATCACCATCCCCCTCACGCCGACCGGCGTGCTCACGCCAACCACACCGCTTACCCTGACCGGGGTCCTCACGCCGACGGAGGTGCTCACGCCAACCACACCGCTTACCCTGACCGGGGTCCTCACGCCGACCGGCGTGCTCACGCCAACTACCGCACCACAAGGTCCCCCCAACCGCACGACACCCTATCTGCTGGAGGTGGAATGCCTGGATGGTCAGGATGCAACCGAGGTACGAATGTGCGATTGCAGTGGTGGTATCCTGTTTGGCGAACCAGAACGCTCGGGGTGTACGGTCTCCTTTGGTGGCTCCACCTGCTCGGCGCATACCAGCGAGGAGGGAGGCCAGGGGTCGTGTTGCAAGTGTATCTATTCGTTGCCCTGACGCCCGGAGCACTGCCGGAGTGCCAGACCCACCGCTTCGGAAGGGGTTGCAGCAGGGAGAACGTGGGGGTGGCCGGTCGTGGGGGAGGAGCCTAAGTCCCAGGTATGCAGGCCAACGACGGACCGCCCGACCTTGCGAGCCAGCGCAATTTCCGAGAGCGTCCCATATTCGCCGCCAACGGCAATGACCACATCGGCCGTTTGCACAATGAGGACATTCCGCGCATGGCCCATCCCCGTCGGGACTGCGATGCGGACGAAGGGGTTGGCGGCGGAGCGGTCTGCACCGGGCAGGATACCGAGCGTCACCCCGCCCGCATTCGCTGCCCCGCGGCAGGCTGCTTCCATCACGCCGCCCAGACCACCGCACACCAGCAGCGCCCCGGCTTTGGCAATGCGGCGGCCCACCTCCTCAGCCAGAGCCGCCATCTGATGGTCACACCTTCCGGCCCCGCACACCGCAATGACCGGCGGTCTCTGCCATATCTCCATAATACCTGTCTATACCATAACAGTTTCGCACACTATGATGATGATAACGGGAGCCTGCCGCTCCTCCTCTCACACCCCGCCAAAATACCTCAGCGCCAGGCGCAGCCGCTCTTCCAGGTCGGAGGGAGCATCGGGGGGCAGCGACGAAGCCGCGGCCCGGGCTTCCGGCGGACTGTACCCCAGGCTTACCAGCACCTCTATCAACTCGTCGGAGCCGCCGACGACCGGGGAGCCGGTTTGACCGTCAGCCCCCGAGGGGGCAGCAGGAGCAGGCAGCCCTTTCAGGTCCAGCCTGCTCTTCAGCTCCAGCACCAACCGCTCGGCCATCTTCTTGCCGATACCCGGGACGCGGGAAAAGTGGGCATGGTCCTTCTGAGCCACCGCCATCCGTATATCATCGGGAGTCGAGAAGGACAGCAGATTGAGCGCCACGCGGGGACCAACCCCGCTGACGCTGCGCAGGGTGTCGAAGAAGTCTCGCTGCTGCGCGGTCGCAAAACCGTAGAGCGTCAGCGCATCTTCCCGAACAACCAGCCGGGTGTGGAGAAACACCTCCTCCCCGATGGTTCCCGCCTGGTTCACGACGCGGCGCGGCACATAGACCAGCCACCCGACCCCCCCGGTTTCAACTACCAGATGGTCCGGGCCAACCGCCTGCAAGACCCCTCGAAGCGATGCAATCATAGCAGGAACACGGGAGCCGAGGCACCACAGCGCAGCCCCCCGACTCCAGCACAGCGGCTATTCTTCCAGGTCAACCACAAAGGAAACAGTCTGGACGGGAGCCTGCTGCCCGCCCCGCGCGTTGCGGCACTGCTGAGCCACCTTTTCCATGACCTTCAGGTCTTCGTCAGGAAGCCCGGCCAGCACCAGTTGCATATTGAGGCCGTGGACCGCCTCTTCAGCGAGCATGTCACGGACATACTGTGCCTTTTGATATTTTGCCGTATTCAAGATACGTCTCCCTTCGCAATACGTTGGATGTTGACATCGATTGAAGCAGGAAACAGGATGGACCTACTCATCGTCGCTCATCCTGAGCGCATCCCGGGCGCATATCCTGCCAGACGCACCCAGTATACTGGCACGAGTTACAGATGGTTGCTCCTCTTCAGAAGAGCACGCCATCATCGTGGGGCAGCAGCAACTTTCGCAGCAGGGGAATGGGCGGCGAACCATAGCCGATGTATTCGTCGTGAAACTGCTTGAGCGAAAAGTCCGCGCCCCTTGCCGCCTTGCAATCTTCCAACAGCTTGAGCAGTTGGAGCTTTCCGAGGGTATAATTGATATAGCCGGGGTCGTGCGTTCCGCGCCGCGCCTCTCGCGTGGCCGGGACCTCGTCCATATAGGCGTGCTCCATAAAGAAACGGGTACACTCCTCCACGCTCATACCGCGGGTGTGCATCTTTATCGCGCAGACGTAGCGGCAGTTTCGGACCAGCGCCTCCGAAAGCTGAGCCAGGCGCAGGGAAAGGTTCTCGGGTTGATAGCCCTGCTCCAGCACCATTTGTTCGCAATAGTGCGCCCAACTCTCAAAATGGGAATAGGTATCGAAGACCTGGGCCAGGCGGGTCGGAGCGTGCCGCACCTTCATAAAGTGGATATAATGCCCCGGGTAGGCTTCGTGGATGGACACCCCCGTCATGGTGGCGTAGTCGAACTTGGTCAACCAGCCCTCCACCTGCTCCGGCGGCCAGTGGGCTTCAGGAAGGGTCACATAGTAGAAAGAATCGGTCGCTACCTGCTCAAAGGGTCCGGCAGTGTCCATCATGGCAAACGCCCACCGCGCAAAGGGAGGGGTTTCTTCCACAATGCACTGCCCTTCTTCGGGAAATGTCACCAGGTCGCGCTCCACCAGAAACCTCCGCAGGTGCTCAAGCAAGGCGCGGGTCTCCTCCAGCAGCCGGTCTGCCGTCGGGTGGTTTCGCCCCTGAGATTGCATCTGTTCCCGAACGCTCCGGGTCGGGTCAATGCGGGCCGCCACCTGTTCAATCGCGGCCTGGTTGCGGGCCAGGTCTGCCTCCCCAATCGCCAGCAGACGATCCAGCGGAAGGTCAACCAGTTCATGGGAGCGCAGCATCTCCGAAAACAGCCGCTCCCCGATGGCAAAGTCCTTCTGGGCAGTGGGGTAAAGGGTATCCTTGAGATAGGTTTTGAGGTGCTCAATGGCGGTGAGCGCGTTGTGCCGGGCTTCCGACAGGGCCGGTTGCAGGGAAGCCGGTATCTGGTCATCCCCGAACGTTTGCGGCAGGCTCTCGTCAATGAAGGTCATCAGGCCATCAAAGACCGGGAGGGACTCCTCGATCAAGATCTGGGGCGTGGTAGTATTCAGGTTGTGACGCGCCACCTCCGCAATCCCTGGAATCTGGCGCAGATGGCGAATCAGCGCTTCGGCCCGCACCTCCAGCGGGGCGTAGGTGCGCTTCACATAGTTGTCAACCATCATATCGTCGGTGTAGACCATGGGGTTACGTACGTGGTCGCAGCGCTCGGTCCACCTCCAGAGTTCTGCGCGGGTCTGCCAGCGCAGCAGTTCATAGTCAAACCAGGCCAGTCGCTCCAGCGAGGACGGGTCAATCTGCTGCAACCGCTGCTGGAAGTGGCGGAGCACCTCCACGCGGGCCGCAATCGATTCGGGGCGCAGGTTGGGGACCTGGCCATCATATGCGTGCAACCCCAGAGAGCTGGCGATGGTAGGATAGAAGGCGAAATAATCGTGCAAGAAGGCATCCGCCAACTCCTGGAGCGCAGGGTTGTGATAATCGGTCATTTGAAGAAGCTCCTTCGGTCAGAGCAGTGTTCCTACTTCTGCTACAATCCAGTAGTATATGCAGGTCATTATAATATATTGAGGTGAACTATGCTACGAACAATCTGTGTCTTTTGTGGTTCGCAAACCGGTACGATTCCTTCCGCTGCCGAAGCCGCCAGCGAACTGGGCACCAGGCTGGCAGTGAACGGCTTCCGCCTGGTGTACGGGGGTGGGAGTATCGGCCT
>DAOTUF010000335.1:0-3096 GCA_034437495.1 Chloroflexaceae bacterium
GGGTGCGAGGCGGGGGTGTGCTTCACCGGGCAGGTGCCCGACCTGGAACCATACTACCGCCGGTGCGACCTGTTTGTCACGGCCAGCATCCACGAGGGGTTTTGCCTGCCGGTCATCGAGGCGATGGCCCATGGCAAGCCGGTGGTGGCCGTGGCTGCGACGGCCTTGCCCGAAACCATCGGGGAGGGAGGGGTGTTGTGCGAGCCGCGCAACCCGGCGAGCCTGGCAGCAGCGATAGTCCGGCTCTTGAATGACCTGGACGACCTGCCTATGGCTACGTCGCTCCCCGCTGACGGGCGCGATAGTGGTCAGGGTAGGAGCAAGCAAGCGCAGTTCCCCGCTGCCTGTTTGCATCTGGGGGAGGGGGGAAGCGCCGAAGCCGAAGCCCGTCTGCGCGACCGGACGATTGCCTTTGTCGCGCTCCGGTACGGGGATGGTGTGGTGGGGGGAGCCGAGCGGCTCATTCGCGGGTGGGCCGAGCACCTCGCCGCCGAGGGCTACCGGGTCGAAGTCCTGACCACCTGTATTCGGGATCTGTCCTCATGGGCGAACCAGCACGCGCCTGGTGTGGAGCAGGTCAACGGGTTGATGGTGCGCCGCTTTGCGATTGACGATGGAGACGCCGGGGTGTTTCACCGTATCCAGGCCAGAGCCATACGCGGCGAACCGGTCAGCTACCGCGACGAGCTTGCCTTTCTGGACCACAACCTCACTAGCCGCGGGCTAAACCACTACCTCCGCGACCACGCCGATACCCTGGCCTGCGCTATCTTTGCGCCCTATCTCTTTGGCCCTACCTGTCAGGGGATGCGGATGCTCCCGGACAAGGCCATCGTAGCTCCCTGCCTGCACGACGAGCCAGTGGCGCGGTTCCAGGTCTTTCGGGAGATGCTGGAGGCGGCAGGGGGTCTCTTCTTCAATACCCGGGCAGAAAGCGACTTTGCCACCACCGTGCTGCACGTCCAGAACCCCTACCGCACCATCGTCGGGTATGGGTTTGACTGCGAGGCTGCGCCCGCCGATGGGAGCAGGTTTCGCCGCCGCTCCGCGCTGCCCACGTTCCTGCTCTACAGCGGCAGGCTGGAAGAAGCCAAGAACGTCCCGCTGCTCATTGACTATTTCGTCCGCTACAAGCGGGAATTTCCCGGCCCCCTGGCGCTGGTGCTCACGGGCACGGGCACGATGCACCCTCCCATTCCGGAGCGACCCGACATCGTGCCCCTGGGCATCGTGCCCGAAGGTGAGATGCCGCACATCTTTGCGTCGGCGCTCGCGCTGTGTCAGCCCTCGCTCAACGAGAGCTTTTCCATTGTGATGATGGAAGCGTGGCTTCAGGGGCGGCCCGTGCTGGTCCATGCTCGCTGCGCGGTCACGAGCGACCATGTGCGGGCCAGCGGGGGGGGCGTGACCTTTCACGACTACCCGACATTTCGTGCGGCGCTGCAACGGCTGGTCCAGGACCCGGCCCGGGCCGCCGAGATGGGGCAGCGCGGACGGGCGTATGTGGTGCGGCACTACCGCTGGCGAGCCGTGGTGGACCGGCTGGTAGCGGGGATTGTCGCGTTCACAGCTCCCCGCAGCGAATACTGCCGCCTGGCTCAGCGGGGCATTCAACGGTCGCTGGCGTTCACCCCGGCGCGGTTCTCCGACGATTTCACCCGGGCCATTGCGCAGGCATCTGCCCTGACCGGGCGGCCCCTCAGCGGCTCACAGCAGCAGCAGTTGTATCACCTGGCGCGGCTGGTGCAGGAAGGGGAAGATTGCCCATCGCCGTCGGTGCAGTCTGCTTCCCGTGCTCCGTCGTTCCTCGGGCGGTTGGCGGGTTGGCTGTGTCGGCAGCAACCCGACCGCCTGGCTCCCTTCCTTGCCCACCAGGAGCACGTGAACCGGGCGCTGGTGCAGAGCCTCATTCCAGCGCTTGAACAGAGCAGCAGCACCCAACGCCGTTTGCAGCGGGAAGTGGCGCTGCTGCGGGAGCAGTTGGAGCAGCACCCGGACGAAGCCTGTCAGGGCGAAGGTTGTCAGGGGGAGCACCAGGAATGGTGATAAGAGTTATTCGCATATGAGCACGCGGTCAGCATCGGAAACAGGGTCAGGGATAGGAAGCGTCCGGCAGATGGGGAAGCGCTGGCGGTGCGCTGCGGCAAGGGCTTCACGCCAGTTCCCGTCAGGGTCGGGGGATGCGGGAAGGCAGAGGCGGGGGGAGGTCTCGCGCAGGTTTTCACGATACCAGGCGAATTGCAGGAGCGGTCCCGCGATGATGGAAAGGTCGGGGCGGTTGCCAAGGGCATAGTGGGCATACCAGAGGGAGAAGGTGTCGCGGTCGGACGAGGTGAAGACCAGGGCCTCCGGGGGGGCCAGGCGGAGCACCCGGGCAGCATAGGCAGCGGCGCGGATATCCCGACTGGCGTCCACGAGGGGCATGGTGGTCCAGGCTTTCCAGGCCAGCAGCACGACCGCCAGCGCCACGAGCAACTGTGCGCCCTGCGGCTTCCAGCGGGCTGCAAGGCGCAGGAGCCACGCACTGCCCAACCCCACCCAGATGGCAAAGATGAGGAAGACCGGGATGAGGTAGGCCGAAGAGTCGGCGGTATTGTAGAAGACGGCAAAGAGGGAGAAGAGAGCGGCAATAGCCGCGGTCAGCCAGACCCACCCCCGCGCCGACCGCGCCGACGGGGGGAGCAGGCGGTCGGCGTAGAGCAGGCCGGTGCATCCTACCGCGACCCCCACCCCCCCGAACTGTTGGACGAGCAGCGCCGCCCATGCCTGGACGCGGTTGGCCAGAAACGTCCCGGGCAGGCTGAAGGCAAGCTCGCGGTAGGGTTGGCCAGAGACGACCCACCAGAACCCCTCCCAGGTGTCGGCTCCCCCCCAGTTGACCGGCGGGTGGGCCGCAGCCCGAAGCGGCAGGGTGAGATAGACCAGGGAACCAGCGCCAACCCCGATGAGGCGGTGGACCAGGCAGCGCCAGCGCTGGCCGGGCGGAGCGTGGAGCACGCCCCACCCCAACCAGACCGCGGCGGGTAGGGCGATGGTCAGGTGGTTGCCTAGCGCCAACCCCACGACCAGGGACAGAGCCGGAGCCAGAGACCGGAC
>DAOTUF010000336.1:0-2327 GCA_034437495.1 Chloroflexaceae bacterium
TACCGCCCACCACTCCCACCCTACCCGTGTTCCCCTCTTCTTCGTTCTCCTCGTTCAGTTGAGTTTCTGGTCAATCTTTTTGCTGATCACCTGTTCCCGTTCGGAACGGTTCCCGGCGGCGGCCAGCGAAGGGGACTCGGGTGGCCCGCTCACGGACGGTCCCTTCTCCATCAGTTTGATGACCAGCCGCACCAGCAGCCGCACCAGCACGATAATCCCAAACACGAGCACCGACCCCAACACAAACCAGGGCAGCCACTCATAGAGCAGCCGGGCCGTGGGGGAGAGGTCCAGGGTCTCCATGAACGCGGCGTTTCTCCAGGTCTCCATGGTATAGTGGATGAGGTAGCCGACAATCAAGGCCCCGTTGAGCACCCCAATCAATCCCCCGACCAGGCGATTGTTGAAGGTGAGATACTCCGGCTCTTCCTCCCGGGGGATCAGCACGCTGCTCCCATAGCCAAGAATAATTGCCACCACCAGAAAGCCCAGGGTGGTCACAGCCCATGTCCATTCAGCCTCGTTCTCCGGCCTGAGTTGCTCGACCAGGAGTTCGACCCAGGTTTCCGACCAGAGTTCGACCAGCACCACCCCTACGAAGGTCCCAACCAGAGACAACATCCCGCGCTGAACCCCGCGGAACAACCCCCAGATACCAAGACCGAAAAGCACGACTCCGATACTTATTGTCAGTGCAATACCCACTCTGCACCACCTGTCACATTTTCAGTTTTTGTCCTCAGTTTTTATCCACCGACGCCGACGATGCCATCCATTCTGGCAGCATTGCCATCTTCCAGGTCCCTACGTGACGTGTCACCTGACACCCCCACGTTATTGTACCATTGAAAGAAAGGTCTTACAACCAGGTCACTTTTTTGCCAGGTCATCTTTTTGCGTCTCTCGTTGTCTGGCATCCCTGGTATAATAGTGAGGAAAGGAAGGGTATGTATATCCCATGGATGATGCATAGGGGGGATATCGCTATGGATGAGCAACAAACAGCGCCAGTGCAACAGCTTTTGCACGAACTGAGCCAGGCCGCTGGCGCTCCCGGGCAGGAGCAACCCGTCCGCCAGATAATGCAGCGCCACCTGGAGCCGCTTGGCGAGATACGTTCCGATAACCTGGGAGGCATTGCCTGCCGCAAGGTGGGGCAGGCCGATGGACCGACCGTGATGCTCGCCGGCCATATGGACGAGGTGGGTTTTCTGGTTCGGCGCATCACGAGAGAAGGGTTTTTGAAGTTTCAACCTCTGGGGGGGTGGTCCAATCAGGTATTGCTCTCGCACCGGGTCGAAATCTCGACCCGCAGGGGGCCGGTGCTCGGTGTCATCGGGGCAAAGCCGCGCCACCTCATCCCCCCCGATGAACGGCGGAAGATGGTTGATATCGAAGAGATGTTCATTGATATTGGTGCGTCTTCAGACGAAGAGGCCAGGTCGTGGGGGGTGCGTCCGGGCGACCCGATTGTGCCCGTCTCCCCGCTCGCGGTCATGCGCAACCCCGACCTGCTCATGGCCAAAGCCTGGGACAACCGGGTGGGCTGTGCGCTGGTCATTGAGGTACTGCGCCAGCTCCAGAACCAGCCCCACCCCAATATCGTCTATGGCGTGGGAACGGTGCAAGAAGAAATCGGGCTGCGCGGCGCAAAGACGATGGCCAACCTGGTCGAACCGGACATCGGCCTGATCCTCGAAGGGTGCCCAGCCGGGGACACGCCCGATGTGCCGCTCGATGAATCCAGCGTTGCCCTGGGCAAGGGTCCGACCATCTCGCTCTACGACCGCAGCATGGTGCCGCATGTGGGGCTGCGCAACCTGGTGGTGGAGTGCGCCGAAGCGCAGGGTATCCCCATCCAGTATCGCATATCTCGGGGAGGGACCGATGGCGGAGAAATCCACCTTTCGGGCAGGGGGGTGCCGTCGCTCGTGGTGAGCGTCCCGGCCCGCTACATCCACAGCCACAATGCCATAGTGCATCTGGGTGATGTGCTCCAGACGGCCCGCCTCATCGTGGCGGTTGTTCGCTGCCTCGACACCGAAACCGTCGCCCGCATCAAACAGTAGCGCGGCTTCGCACTGGCTGCGGCCTCCGTCCCCCCTGGGTTTGGGATCGTTGCAAGGTCGCGGGGTCGCGGGGCCGGGGGGCCGGGGTCGCTTGCCAGTGCGTTCCCATATGAGGTATCATACTACTACCTAGTTCATGGAAGATAACTGGCAACAGGAGATGATGATTTATGGTGCAACGGCGTATGGTCGATGACCACCCGACAACCAGCCCGGAGGAAGCGGAACCGTCCCATTCCCCTCCCTCCTCGCCCCCTG
>DAOTUF010000337.1:0-31547 GCA_034437495.1 Chloroflexaceae bacterium
GGATGAGGGGGGATGAGGGAGATGGGGGGGATGGGGGAAATGATGGGGCAATCGAAAATCCCGGGGAAATTCCTGTTGTATGGGATGCAAAAATGTGACGCAATGCGCTATAATAGAGCCATCCGGATAGACGTGGGGGATGCCACCAACATGTATGTGCGTTGGGTGATACGACGACACAAGAACGCCTCCGTTGCCGACACCACGTTCCATGATGCCTATCTCGTTGAGAGCTACCGCAACAAGGCGGGCAAGCCGCGCCAGCGAACTATCTGCTACCTGGGCAACATCCGCCAGATAGGGGACGAGTTTCCGTGCATTGAGCGCGAGTTGTTCTTGCTGCGGGCTGAGCGCATCCTTGCAGGGATTGCCGAGATGCGCCAGGAAGACCGCGACGAAACGATGGAACTCCTGCGCCAGAAGGTGCAACCCCTGACGTCTGAAGAGGTTCTGGCCGCCTTTATCGAAAACCTCCGCTGGTACCGCAACTGGTGGGCGCAGAACGAGGGCGGCCCTTCTGAAGAAGACCTGCTGCGGATGGTCCGGGACACCCGTGGCCAGCCCGGGCCGCTCTAGCCGCTGTGCCCCTCCCGTCCTCCCTCACCTCCCACTGCCCTTCCGCCAACCATCGCTGTTCATCGCTGTTCGTCGTGCATTATCACGTATCACCATGTATCGTCACGTGTTACCGCTTCTGGGGGGGCGGGGTTCCCAGGCCAGTCAGGTGCAGCTTCACACAACTCCGCTCGCGGAGCCGTTCCATGGTGAGGGTGTCCACGACCGACGCAAGGTTGGCCCAGGTCGGGTGGTGCGTACATACCGCGTTGAGCAGGTCTATGGCCTCAAGCACCAGCACGTCGGGGTTGGCGTTGGGGACCATGGCGTTTTGTGACTGCACCCCGCCGCTCCCCAGAACGAAGACCGTCCGTTTCCACGAACCATCGGCAAAAATGGTGTAGGAACGCAGGAGACCCTGATAGGGTGGCGAAAAGATGGCAAACATGCGAGCGGAGAGTTCGGGCACCCACGGGGGCGGTCGCTCGCCCGGCGGCACCGGACTGGCAGCCCCCGGCCTGGTATCGTAGGCCAGTTCGGGGTCAAGGATGAGCGTCACGGCGGGGTAGTTCTTGTTGCTGACCTCAAACTGGTTATCATCAATCCGCTGCATCTTTATCAACACCTCTTCCAGCACCAGGCTGTCTTGCTCAATCAGCTCGAAGACGCCGTAGAAATGGCTGATGAAGGTTCGCGCCCGCTCCCGAATCTGTTCCTGAGCTTCGCGGTCGGTCTGGATGGCCTGGTCGAGCCGCCGCAAAGCTTCCCGAAAGCGCTTCTGTGCTTCTAACCCGAGCGTAATCATGGGGGTGGCTCCTCTTTCCACATCCGTCCGTCTATCTTCAATCTTTATCATACCATAATCGGTGGCACCTGCTCGGCGGCAAGTTGTGGTATGATGGATGGGCGAATAGAGCAGCAGCTACCAGGGAAGTTCAAAGTTCCCCTGAGCAGGACGGTCGTGGCGGGTCCCGAAATACAGGTTCATCTCTACCAAAGCGAGGAAGACGTGCTCCGGGCCTTGCGCCACGGGGAGCCAGACGCCTGCACCTGCCTGGTCAAACGGTTTGCCTCGCTGGTCTATGCGCGGGCCATGCGGCTGCTCACCGACCCGGACGAGGCCGAAAGTGTGCTTCAACTGACGTTCGTCAAAGCCTGCGACAAAATCGGTGCATTCGATGGGCGGAGCAGGTTGGGCACCTGGTTGTACCGTATTGCCACGAACGAAGCCCTCATGCATCTGCGCCGCCAGCGCGTCCCGACGACCCCCCTGGACGAGGTGGCCGACACGCTTCAGGCCAGCGACCTGCCCCAGAACCAGACCGTCGGAAGTTGGACCGTTGACCCCTCGCAGGTGGCGCTGAACAACGAACTCCGCGACCACCTCTCTATGGCACTGGCAGCGCTCCCGGAGCGCCTGCGCGTGGTGTTTGTGCTGCGCGAGGCGCAGGGGTTGAGCACCGCCGAAACGGGCCGGATGCTCGGATTGAAGGAAAATGCGGTCAAGGTGCGGCTGCACCGGGCGCGGCTGCGGCTGCGCGAGTCCCTCACCGACTACTTGCGCCCGGTGGTGAGCGACGAATAGCCCTCCCCTGCTCTGGCCTGCTCAATGAGCGCCAGTATATGCACATATTCAAAATGCTCCACCAGCTTTGCCAGCCGGTTGGCAGCAGCGGGGTCATAGAGCCGAACCTGCTCAACGAAAAGATACAGAAGATCCAGGCTGCCCAGTATCGCCGCGCGTTCCAGTTCGGCCAGGAGGTCGGGTGGGACTGCTGCCAGAGAAACTGCCGCAGCACCCGCAGAGGCCCCCCCGACCCCGTCCCCCCGCGCTCCTCCCATCTGCCCGTCTGCGGCTGTTTCTGGCTCCGCATGCACAAACTGGACGCCCAGATGGTGGTGGAGCATCGCAAAGATATCCGCCGCCCGAAACGGCTTGCGCACAAAGTCATCGCACCCGATCATCAGGATACCGGCTCGCTGTTCCTCAAAGGCGCTGGCCGTGACCGCGATGATCACCGTCTCCTGCCCTTTGCTGGTCGCCTTGATATGCCTGGTCGCTTCGTAGCCATCCATGATGGGCATCCGGATATCCATAAAAATCAAGTGCGGACTCCAGGCTTCCCACACCTCAAACGCCTCTTTCCCATTGCTGGCCTCCCGCAACTCAAACCCCAGAGGCTTCAGCAGATTGACCAGCAGCAGGCGGTTGTTCCAGTCGTCGTCAACCACCAGCAGACGGTAGCACGGCTGCCCCGGTTGCAGGGCAATCACCGGGCGCATCGCCTGCCGGTCTTCGCGCTCACTGGCTTCCGCAATGGTCACGGGCAGCGTAAAGCGGAAACACGAACCATGCCCCTCCTCGCTCTCTACCGTCAGGTCTCCCCCCATCAACTGCACGAACCGTCGGCTGATGGGCAACCCTAGCCCGGTGCCCTCCTGTTTGCGCTGGTTGCTCCGCGCCTGGGTGAATGGCTCGAACAGGTGGTCGAGTTCATCCACGGGGATACCGGGGCCAGTGTCGCTGACCCGGAAGTGAAGCGAACAGGGAGCATTGGGAAGCGAACAGGGAGGGGCAGACGGTTCCGGTTGACGGTGCGCTGCTTCGGCTTCCACGTGCAGCGTGACGTGGCCCTTGCTGGTAAACTTGATCCCATTGGAAAGGAGATTGATGAGCACCTGACGCAGCTTGATATCATCGGTCCGCACGTAGTGGGGGAGCGCGGGAGACCGTTCTACGACCAGGCGCAGGTCTTTCTGGGCCGCCCGAACCAGAAACATCCCCTCCAGGTCGATGAGCAGGCGGTGCAGGTCGAAGCTGGTTTCATTGACGCTCATGCGCCCGGCCTCTATTTTCGACATGTCCAGTATGTCATTAATGAGCGTAAGCAGGTGTTCGCCGCTGCGGTGGATGATATCGAGGTAGTCGCGCTGCTCTGCGGTGAGGTGGGGGGCGTGGCTCAGCAGTTGGGCAAACCCCAGGATAGCGTTCATCGGGGTGCGCAGTTCGTGGCTCATATGCACCAGAAACGCACTCTTGGCGCGGTTCGCGGCTTCGGCGGCGTCCCGGGCCTCGCGCAGCGCCTCTTCCGCCAGTTTATAGTCCGTCACATCCTGGATAGTCCCGAATAGCTCAATAATCGTGCCTTGCTCGTCGCAGACCGCTTCAAACTGGTCGTGGAGGTAGCGCACAGTGCCATCCGGACGGATGAGCCGGATATCGATGGCCGAACTGCCCCCGCGGGAAGAGACCTCGTCCACGGCGTGCTGGATGACGGGGATATCATCCGGGTGCAAGAACCGCTGGATGACCTCCATCGGCAGGTGTTGTTCCTCGTTGCCCAACCCCGCAATCTGCGAGAAATTGCGCGACCAGGAGGCGCAGTCCGTGCGCAGGTCGTGGCGGAAGCTCCCAAGCCCTGCGATGGTGTGCGCCCTGGCAAGGTCGGCCTCGCTCCGACGGAGCGCCTCCTCCGCCCGTTTGCGCTCGGTGATATCGCGCAGCACGATGGTGTAGCCACTCAGGTTCCGCCGACGGTCCGCCAGAGGCGAAATCTGAGCGTCGTAGAAGTGCAGAACCCCGTCTCCATGGTGGGAATGGGACAGTTCCAGGTGGGTGGCAGTCTGCGCCTGAAGATGGCTGCCCCACTTCTGGGCAAAGGGGAACACCTCGGTGGCCGGTCTGCCGATGGCTCTGGAGAGCGGGGTACCAATGAGTTGCTGCGCTGCGGGGTTGAGGTCGACAATGCGGTGGCGACCATCCAGCACAATCATCCCGTCGTTCATGCTCTGGATGAGCACCCGGTAGGCCACCGGTACCAGGTCGAGGAGACGGGTGCGAAACAGCGCCCACGCCACGAAGGGCGTGCTGACGGCATAGCCAAAGGGAGTCAGGGTCAGGCCCGTCCCCCCCCCCATGACGAAGATCAGGTCGGGAATGATGATGACCAGGATGGCCAGCAGCAGCATGGTCGCCTGCAAACGATAGGTGTGGCGCGAGGTGAGGATAGTATGCACCAGCACCGCTATCCCACCCAGGACGAGGCCATAGCTCCACAGCGCATGGAGGGGGAACCAGTTCCCAAACACGCGCCCGGGGATGAGGAATGAACCATCCTGGAAGACCGGGTAGTCTGGCCAGACCAGACCATGCAGCGGGTTGGTCCAGGTGAGCAGCACAGTCGTTACGGGGATGGTGGCCAGCAGGAGCACCCGAAAGGGGCGCAGCCAGGCGGTGTGCCCGGTACAGTGGAGGATAGCGACCAGCCAGACAAGGCCCGACATCGCAATGAACGAAAAGCGGATGGTATTCAGCAAGCTCTTCAGCGCCAGATTGTAGCTGAGCAATTCCAGTGCCCAGAACAGCATAGCCCCCCACCCTACGAAGAGCATCCAGAAGAACCCCATCCCCCCCGGCACATCGCGGTAGCGCCAGGCATAGAGGGCTATCACCACGATAATCGCGGCGGAGATGAGCGTCATCATGGTATAGAGTGTGTAGTACCAGTCCATATCTATAGTGTACCGCATCTTTGGACCCATGCTATAATCAGGGAGAGCTATTCTTCCCTGTTCCTGCACGGGCCATCATCGGGAGTCCAGAGAACGAGAACAGGGAACGAGAACGGGAAACAGAAACGAAGAGGAAACGACAGCTATGTGGTTTTTGGTCATCTTTACCTGTCTGATTGCGCTGTTCCAGATGTGGTGGTCGGTCGCCTATGTCTATGCCTACAGCCAGATACGGGAAGCGGCGCTCCTGCTGCAAGTGGTGCAGGGGGTGATGTTCGGGATGCTGTTTGTGACGATTACCATTTCGCTGCTGACCGGCCAGGATACGGTCAACATCATCAGCGGAACCCTGCTCATCGTAGGGTTGGCGATGGGGTTTCTCTGGCGCAGGCGCGGAGGGGTGGACCTGCTGTTCGACTACTACCCGCGGGCCATGCTGGATGTGCTGCTGTTTCGGAAACCCAAAGTGGACTTGAAGCGGCGCGTCCGAGGAAGATAGAAGATAGCCTTCGTATCGTATTGAAACCGTGAATGTGGTGGAGAGGAGCAGAAGATCGTGACCATGTTGAAGATGGGACGCCGGTGGGCGGGGTTGGCCCTGGTGCTCACGCTGGCGGTCGTTCTCGGGGCGTGTGGCGGCGATGAAGGCACCCGGGTTGCCGACGAGCTTTATGAGGAGGGCAACTATGAAGCGGCAATAGCGGCGTACGCCACGGTGATAGCCGAGCGCCCCGAAAACGCCATTGCCCACAACAACCTTGGCAACGCCTACCTTGCCAACCGCGACTACCCGAGCGCCATTGAATCCTACTCGCAGGCGCTCGAACTTGACCCGACCTTCATCCGGGCCTCCTACAACCGCGGGATTGCCCACTACATGATGGGCGACCTGGACCAGGCCATTGCCGACTTTGACACCGCCATCACGCGCAAGCCCTTCTATACGGAAGCCTTCTACAGTCGGGGGGTGGCCTACGCCCGCAAGGGAAACACCGAACAGGCCATTGCCGATTTCAACAAGGTGCTGGAAATCACCGATGACACCAACTGGCGCGAGAAGGCCCAGGCCGAGCTTGATAAGTTGAACCCGTGAGGAGGGAGCAAGGGGGCCGCCATCCCTGCTGCTCCCCCTCGCTCCTAACGCCTGCGACCCGGGACCGGAACCTATGGGGACCGACATCATGGCTACGGCTCTGGAAACGTTTGCCAGCTACGTTCCCACCTTCATCCTGGCTCGCCTGGCCCACCACCCCGCTCCGCTCACCGTGCCGGTGGGCGAGCGGGTGCTTGCGGCGGTTCTCTCTGCCGATATCTCCGGCTTTACCGCCCTCACCGAGCAACTGGTCCGGCGCGGCCCGGGCGGGGTCGAAGAACTCTCCATCCTCCTCAACGCCTACTTTGGCGAACTGATTGACCTGGTGACGGCGCACGGTGGCGACATCATCGAGTTTACGGGGGATGGCATTCTCGCTCTGTGGATTGCCGCTCCCGCCACCGAAGACCTCGCCACCGTGGTCTACCGGGCCGCGCAGTGCGGGTTGGCAGCGCGGCACATCCTGAATGGCCATACCTTTGCCAACGGGGTCCGGCTCTATCTTCGGCTCGGCATCGGGGCCGGCCCGGTCCTGCTGGCAACCGTGGGGGGCGTGCTCGGACGGTGGGAGCTGCTGATGGCCGGAGACCCGCTTGCCCAGGTCGGTGCTGCGCTGCGGCAGGCTCACCCCGGCGAGGTGGTGCTCTCCCCCGACGCCTGGTCCCTGGTCCAGGACCGCTGCCTCGGCTCGCCGGTGGGCTACCAGCAGGGAGAACGAGAGGCCGGGATGGGAACGATGGGCGGCGGGGTGCGCTTGGAACACCTCCGAACCTACCTCCCCCCGCGGCCCCTGCCCCACATCCCCCCGCTTCCCTCGATGCTCCAGACCTTGCGGGACTACCTGCCCGGGGCGCTCCTGTCTCGCCTGGATGCAGGGCAGGCGGAGTGGGTGGCCGAACTTCGTCGCCTGACCGTGCTCTTCCTCAATGTGATGGGCCTTGACTACGATGCCCCCGATATCCTCGACCGGTTGCAAGATGGGATGTATCGGCTCCAACAGGCGCTCTATCACTACGAGGGCAGCCTCAACCAGTTCGTGATGGATGACAAGGGAACGCTGCTCATTGCCGCGATGGGGCTGCCCCCCCTCAACCACGAGGACGACGCGGTGCGCGGGGTTCGGCTGGCGCTGGATATGCAAGAGGCGCTGGACCAGGTCGGACTACAAAGCGCCATCGGCATCACCACGGGCTTGCTCTTCTGCGGCAGCCGCGGCAACCAGCGGCGGCGCGACTACGCCATGATTGGCAGTGTGATAAACCAGGCCGCCCACCTGATGCAGGCCGCCGGAGGGGACATCCTGTGCGACGAAGCTACCCACCAGGCCGCCCACGCTGCCCTGACCTTCGAACCCCTGCCCCCCCTGACCATCAAAGGGCATGACCAGCCGGTCGCGGTCTACCGTCCCCACCGCCAACCACCCGCCGATATCTGTTTGCTCACCAACCTCGTCGGGCGCACCGCCGAACGCGACCTGCTGAAAGCGCGGGTCCGCGCCCTTGCCGATGAAGGCACCGGAAGCGTCATCGTGATAGAGGGCGAGGCGGGGATGGGCAAGTCGCGGCTGGTCAACGCCCTGCTTCAGTATGCCCACGAGCGAACCGTGACCAGCCTGGTCGGAAAGTGCAGCGCCGTCGAGCAATCGACCCCCTACCACGTCTGGCGGCCCGTCTTCTCGCAGGTGTTCCACCTGAGCAACCCGGATGAGCGGGATACCGCTTCCCCGGCGTCCATCGCCGGGCGCATGCGGATTCTTGAACTGCTGCGCGATGCCCCGGAGCTTATCCGTCTGACCCCCCTGCTCGGCAGCGTGCTCCCCCTGGACATTCCCCACAACGACCTGACCGCGCAGATGACCGGGCACGTGCTGGCAGACAACACCCGCATGCTCCTGCTGCGCATCGTGCAGATAGCCACCAGACGGACGCCCACCCTCATCGTCATCGAGGATGCCAACTGGATGGACTCGGCGTCGTGGGCGCTGACGATGGCGGTCAGCCAGCACTTGCGCTCCCTCCTGCTCGTTGTCACCACGCGCCCCCTCACCGACCCGATGTCGGGGGTGGCGCTGCTGCGGGGGAGCCTGGAGTTCGGCGTCTCGCGGGTTCGGCTGCCCTCCGAAGGCACGGGCGATGCTCCCCCTCCCTCCCCGGAGCCGCCGCCTCCCACCACCACCGCCGAATATGGCTACCTGCTGAAACGCCCGGACGCCTACCACCTGCTCCTGGAGGGCTTGCCTGCGGAAGATATCACCACGCTGGTCGGCCAATGCCTGGGGGTGCGCACGCTCCCCGAGCCGGTCGTGTCGCTGATGATGCACAAAGCCCAGGGAAACCCCTTCTTCAGCCAGGAGCTAGCCTATGCGCTGCGAGACTCTGGCAGGCTGCGCATTGAGCGGGGCACCTGCCACATTGCGCCGGGCATTGACGATATCTCCACGCTGGACTTTCCCGACACGATTCAGGGTGTCATCCTCAGCCGTATCGACCGCCTCACCCAGTCGCAGCAGCTCGTGCTGAAGGTGGCCAGCGTGATAGGCCCGGTATTCCCCTTTCAGATGCTCCACGATATCTACCCGATAGAGGCCGACAGACCCGCGCTGGCACAGGCGCTCCGCATCTTCGAACAACTGGACCTCGTGCGGCGCGAGCCGACCGCGCCCACCCTGGAATACGCCTTTCGCCACGTGATGACCCAGGAAATCATCTACCACACGCTGCTGTTTGCGCAGCGGCGCGAACTCCACCGCGCCGTGGCAGAGTGGTACGAACGGACTGCCACCGACGACCTCTCTCCCCGGTATGAGCGCCTGGCCTACCACTGGAGCCGCGCCCAGGTTCCCGCGAAGGTGCGGGACTATGCAGAGAAGGCCGGCACCCGGGCGCTGAACACCTTTGCCAACCGCGAGGCCGTGCGCTTTCTCTCTCAGGCGCTCGACCTGACCTCCCCGCACCATCCGAAGCATCAGGATATACGGGTGCAGCGGGTCCACCTGGAGCGGCAGCTTGGAGAAGCCTGTATGGGGCTTGGGCAGCTTCCGGAGAGCCGCAAACACCTGGAGCAGGCGGCGGTGCTGCTTGGCGGGGCGGTGCCCACCAATTCCTTCCTGCTGACCACGCGGCTCCTGCGGGAAGTCCTGCGGCAGGCGCTCCACCGGCTCATCCCCCCCACCCGCAAGCCTGCTCCCTCCTCGGAAAAATGCACCACAATGCGCGAAGCGGCCCACACCTATGGCCTGCTCATGCGGGTCTACTTCTTTGCAAATGAGACGCTGGCGGCGCTCTATGCCAGCCTGCGCTGCCTGAACCTGGCCGAATGTGCCTGGCCGTCGCGGTGGCTGGCCTATGCCTACGCCAATATGGGCATCACCATGGGGAGCATCCGCGTCCACCGGCTGGCAGAAGCCTATGCGCGGTGGTCGCTGGACATTGCCTGGCAGGTGGGGGAAGTGGCCCCGCTGGTCTATGCCCTGAACCTGAATGCGCTCTATCGGGTCGGGATGGGGCACTGGCGGCGAGCACGGGGAGCGCTTGAGTGTGCGGTAGCGCTGAGCGAGCGGTTGGGCGACTGGTCATCGTGGGGCACCTGCTGGACGCTGCTGGCGCAGATTGCCTGCTACCAGGGCGATTTCCGCCGCTCGTTCAGCATGTTCACCCACCTCCAGACCGTCGCCAGACGCAGGGAGGATGTGCTCCAGCAGGCGTGGGCGATGGGTGGGCAGGGGCAGAATGCGCTGCGAATGGGCAAACTGGACGACGCCTGCACCTTTCTGGAGGAGGCCACAGCGTGGCTGGCCAGCAACGCCGAAATACCGAGTCAGGTGAGCAACTACGGCCTGCTGGCCGTCGCCCGCCTGCGGCAGGGAGCGTGGCAGGAGGCCAGAGAAGCAGCAGAGATGGCGGCCTACCTCATTGCCCACACCCCCATTCCCACGGCCTACTACCTGTTTGAGGGGTACGCCGGCGTAGCCGAAGTCTTCCTGGCGCTGTGGGAGGTCAGCCAGTCGCCATCTTCGCCGGCTGACCCACCCGACCGCGACCGGCGCGACCCGCTGGCCCGCAGGGCCCGGCAAGCCTGCGCCCATCTGCACGCCTTTGCGCGGGTGTTCCCCATCGGCAAGCCGCGGGCGTGGCTCTGTCAGGGAGTGTACGAGTGGCTGGCGGGCAGGCCCGCAAAGTCCCGGGCCGCCTGGCGCACCTCCCTGACCTGCGCGACCCGTCTGGCGATGCCCTACGAACAGGCCCGCGCCCACGAGATGTTGGGACGGCACAGCAGCGGCCCCCCCCACCACGCGCACCTGGAGCAGGCCCGCGAACTGTTCAGAGGAATGGGAGCCGCTGGCGATGCGGAGCGGTGCGAAGTGTTCACACCGCAGGCACGGCCCGCACCACCAGACGGTGCGAATACACCCCGATAGGGATGCACGTAATCAGGGTCAGGGTTTCGGTGGGGGTGGGGTTCATCACCCACGTCTCGTGGGGCAGGAGCCGGAGCACCTCCTGCACGCGGTAGCGCCGCTCCTCCCCCTGCACCAGCACGTAGATTTCGTCGCCCACCTGGACTTCCGGGAGGCGGTTGAAGATGATGCCGCGGTAGCCCACATGCCCCGCAATGATGATATTGCCCCGGGTGCGGGGGTAGCCCGACACCGGCCAGTAGTGGACGGCGTTATATCGCGGCACATCCCACTCATCGTATGAGAACCCGCCCTCGACCACACCGGTGTCCACCCCGATGCGCGGGATGCGGAGGTGGGCCGGGCGCACGGCGTCCCACGCCTGTTCCGGGGCCGCAACCGGCTGCATCACCCACGCTGGCGGCGGGTTTGCCGCGAGATATTCGCGCCCCAGGTGCCCGAGCAGCACACGCGACCCGGCGGGCAGCTCGGGGTGATATTCGAACCGCGCCCGCTCAAAATACTGCACCGGGTAGTTCTGCCCGTCAACGGAATTCCGCTCGGAAAACTCCTCCGAGAGGGGGTAGCCAAACACGGGCAACCCCCCATGCGCCTCCCAGAACGCCAGGAATGCCCCGCGCAGCGAGTGCCCGGTCTCCGGGAAAAACACCGTCTCGGGGGGAGCACCGGGGGGGGGCGCAGCCAGTGGGTGAAACGCTGCGTGCCCCTGCTCCCGGGACGATTGCGCTGACCAGCGCCCCAGGTGCCCCACCAGCACCCCGGGGACCTCAGCATGCCATTCGAGCCGTGCCCGCTCGAAATACTGCACCGGATTGCCATTTTCCAGGAACACCCTGGTCAGCGGCAAGCCGAAGATGGTCAGGCTGCCGCTGGTGTCGTAGAACTGGCGAAACCCGTAGGCCAGCGTATGCCCGGTCTCCGAAAAGACCCGCGGCACCCCTGCCTGGGTGTCGGCGCGAGCAGGGGCCAGACCCACCAGCAAACTGGCGCTCACCGCGACCACCAGCACCCACGCGAAGCACATGACGATGATACGACGCCGATTCATGAACGATAGCTCCTACGAACCCCAACGCAGGGGGTGAACGGAACGAACAGGACTACCGGACCTACCGGACTGCGCTCCGCAGCGCCTCGGCCTTGTCCGTCCGCTCCCACGGCAGGTCAACGTCCGTGCGCCCGAAGTGCCCATAGGCGGCGGTCGCCCGATAGATGGGGCGGCGCAGGTCAAGGTCTCGGATGATGGCCCCGGGGCGCAGGTCAAAATGCTCCCGAACCAGACGCTCTATCGTCTCGTCGCTGACGGTGCCCGTGCCAAAGGTCTCCACACTGACCGACAGCGGTTGCGCCACGCCGATGGCATAGCTAATCTGCACCTCGAAGCGCTCGGCCAATCCCGCTGCTACCACGTTTTTCGCCACATAGCGAGCAGCGTAGGCCGCGCTGCGGTCCACCTTTGTCGGGTCCTTACCGCTGAACGCGCCTCCGCCGTGGCGAGCCACGCCGCCGTAGGTGTCCACGATAATCTTGCGCCCGGTCAGTCCTGCGTCCCCGAGCGGCCCCCCCGTCACGAAGCGGCCCGTCGGGTTGACAAAATAGCGGGTCTTCTCGTCCAGAAGCTCCGCAGGAATCACCGGGCGAATGACATGCTCAATCATGTCGCTGCGGATTTGCTCCTGCGACACCTCGGGGGCGTGCTGCGTGCTGACGAGCACGGTGTCAATGCGCACCGGCTTGCCGTAGGAATATTCCACCGTGACCTGGCTCTTGGCGTCGGGGCGCAGGTAGGACAGTTCGCCGCTCTTGCGCACGGTGGACTGACGCAGGGTGAGGCGGTGGGCAAGGGCAATCGTCAGGGGCATATACTCGGGCGTTTCGTTGCAGGCAAAGCCAATCATCATGCCCTGGTCGCCCGCGCCAATCGTCTCCACCTCTTCGGGCGTCACCTTTTCGTTGCGAATTTCAAGCGCCTGGTCAACCCCCTGGGCAATGTCGGAGGACTGCTTGCCCAGGCTCACCATCACCCCGCAGGTGTTGGCATCGAAACCGTAGGAGCTATCAATGTAGCCGATGGAGCGAACCGTGTCGCGCACGATATCCTGGATATTGATCTGGCTGTTGGTTGTGACCTCGCCCATCACCACCACCAGACCGGTGGTCGTCGCCGTCTCGCAGGCCACCCGCGAGCGCGGGTCCTGTTCGAGCATCGCGTCCAGAATCGCGTCGCTTATCTGGTCGCACATCTTGTCCGGGTGTCCCTCTGATACGGATTCGCTGGTAAAAAAGAGCCGTGGGGATTTTATCAAGGTTGTTGACACTATATACTCCTCTTCACTTTATTTATTCTTCTGTTCTTCCCGTCACACGTTCGATGGGGTTCTCCTGTCTTCACCAGGGCAGGGGTATGATGCGCTTTCCGGTGGGGGCCGGCCTCGAAAGGCAGGCCCCCACCGGCTCCCTTACTGGTTCAAACGATACGCTCAATACCGCTGAAAATCGCCGCTGGTGATGGCTGTGATAATCACTCCGCCATAGAGAATGGCAATCACAATAAACACGATCAGGGGGAGCAACCCGGCAATGATCGAAATCCACCCGTAGGTCCGCGACCGGTCGGGGTTTGTGGCGTTTTTGGATTGAACGACCGCCATGATCCCGATGACCAGTGGTGCGAACGGGAGCAGACACCCCCCTCCGGGAATACACATGCCGACCACCACAATGATGGTGGTGGTGAGGGCAATCAAGGCGACCTTGTCAGCCCCGGTGGATGTTTCGGCCCCGGCGACGTTCGCAGTCCCTCCCGACCCCGACGATGGCGACCAGACCTCTTTGCGGTATGGGTCTTCCGACACGGCATTCGCTCCTTTCTTGCTCTGCAGTACGAAGAAGCCTCGGTGCTGCTACTTTCTCTGTGTTCAAAGGTACTCGAAAGTACGCTTCATTCACCTTTGAAATTCCTGCTTCCACCTGCATCGCCTTCTCACTTGAAGGGCTTACACGCAGTCCACAGGCGTGTTTTACGTCCCGACGTAGCCACTGCCGGGGACGGTCAGTCTAGGCACTGACCAGCCGTATCCCTTCATCTCGAATATTCTGTGCCGCGTTCAGGTCACGATCTAACGTGGCACCACACGCTGGACAAACCCAGGCGCGGTCACTCAGGGTCAGGTCATAGTAGAATGAGCCGTAGCCGCGCTTGCGCGACTTGAACTTCGGGAAGCCGACCCGCTTACCGTCCTTGCGGCCTTTCCCGTTCTTGCGCTTGTTGAGGTCGTTGAAGAAGTTCGCCAGCGCTTGTCTCAGGTCGGCGAATACCTGCTCGGTGGCACACTTCGTGGTGTCCATCACGAAGGGAAATTGTTCTCGCTTGATGCGGTTAAACTCGGTTTTCAGGTCGCCGACGAGCGGGAGGTTGGTCTGGGCTTTCCAGGCTTCGCGCATGAACGCCACCGCCCAGTTCCAGGCGAAGCGGGCATTCCCCGCGGCCTGCCGAAAATACGGCTCCTGCTCAGGGGCCAGGTTCAGTCGGATCTTGTGTACTCGTCGGATAGTGCGCATCCTGGGTACTCCTGGGTACTTTCGGGTAGGTTTTGTCCATCGAGCTATGCCTCCCTATTATAGCATGCTCAAGAACTACGTTCCCTCTTGCCAGGAGGTCAGGTAGGTTTCCTGCTCCGGGGTGAGCGTATCCATGGTGATGCCCATGGCAGTGAGCTTGAGCGAAGCAATCTCGCGGTCCAACTCTCTGGGCAGCGCCAGCACCACCCCGTGCGACAGCGCCCCCTTGTTCTTGACGAGGTATTCAGCCGCAAGTGCCTGGTTTGCAAAGCTCATGTCCATTACGGCGCTCGGGTGGCCTTCGGCGCTTGCCAGGTTGATGAGGCGGCCATCGCCGAGCAGGTTAATCTTGCGCCCGTCCTTGAGGATATACTGGTCGACAAAGGTGCGCGGTACCCGTTTCTCCACACTCATGGCTGCCAGGGCCGGGATATTGATCTCGACGTTGAAGTGACCACTGTTGGCCACAATGCAGCCATCCTTCATGGCCTCGAAGTGGTGGGCGTCAATGACATGCTTGTCGCCCGTGGCCGTCACGATGAAGTCCGCAACCGCTGCCGCCTCGTGCATCGGCATCACGCGGTAGCCATCCATTGCCGCCTCCAGTGCCCGCACCGGGTCCACTTCCGTCACGATGATGTTCGCGCCCATCCCGTGGGCACGTTCGGCAATGCCGCGGGAGCAGTAGCCATAGCCACCCACCACAAAGGTCTTGCCTGCCAGCAGCACATTGGTGGCGCGGATAACACCGTCGATGGTGCTCTGGCCGGTGCCGTAGCGGTTGTCAAACAGGTGCTTGGTGTCGCTGTCGTTGACGGCAATGACGGGGAACTTGAGCACCCCATCCGCAGCCATGGCCTTCAGCCGGATGACGCCGGTGGTGGTTTCCTCCGTGCTCCCGTACATCCCGCCAATCAGGTCGGTGCGGTGGTTGAGCAGTCCCGTCACCAGGTCGGCCCCGTCGTCCATGGTAATCTGCGGGTTGTGGTCGAGCGCCGTGGTGATGTGGCGGTAGTAGGTGTCGTTGTCCTCGCCCTTGATGGCATACACGGGAATGTCATAGAACTTCACCAGCGCCGCTGCCAGGTCATCTTGCGTGCTCAGGGGGTTCGATGCGCACAACACCACATCGGCCCCGCCGACCTTCAGGGTGTGCATCAGGTTGCCCGTCTCGGTGGTCACGTGCAGACAGGCGCTCAGCTTCACCCCGGCCAGCGGGCGCTCCTGCTCGAAGCGCTCGCGGATGAGTCGGAGGACCGGCATCTCCTGCTCGGCCCACTCCATGCGTTTGTGTCCTTCTTCCGCCAGATTGATGTCACGAACATCATAGTTTGTGATCATTGAAACGTGTTCTCCTTCCTTAAAATACTACTTTATCTTCATAATGACGTACGGATACCCATGGATTTCATTGCACCGGCGCGGGGCCGGTGAGCGTATGGCTTCAGGTCAGCGCCGGGTTGGGTCCCTGAACTCAGGCCGTCAGGTCCCGACGCCCAAAGGCTTCTTCGTAGCGGGCTGCAAATGCCTCGAAGGTGTAGTGGTGTTCCTGGCAACCGCGCTGCTCAATGGCGTAGGCAGCGGCCAGCGCCGCCACGCGCCCGGTGACATCCAGCGGCAAGCGGCGGGACAACCCGAACACCAGACCGGCCAGGTATGCATCTCCTGCGCCAGTCGGGTCGTTGATCTTGTGAATGGGAGCGACAGGGATGTCCAGTTTGCGATGGTCAGACTCGCGAGTGAAGATTGTTGAGCCAAGTTCGCCACGCGTCACCACTGTGATGGGGGCACTGGCTATCAGGTCTTCTTCGCTGATTTCCAGCTTCCGCGCCATCATCCCGAACTCGTAGTCGTTTCCGACCAGCATCCGGGCGCCGGTGAGACCAGCGCGGATGTGTTCTGCTTCCAGGCGCGGCGTTTGCTTGCCCGGGTCGAACACATAGGGAATCCCTAGTTCCTGGCATTCCATCGCATGGTGATACATCGCCTCGGAGTCCGAGGGGGAGATGAGCACCAGGTCCTCGGACGTGAGTTCCAGCGTCCGGAGCGAAAGCTGCCGCGAATGGGCCATCGCTCCCGCGTAGAAGGCGACAATCTGGTTGTCTGCCTGGTCGGTGGTGATGAAGCACGATGAGGTAAACTCGTCGTCAACCATGACAATCCGCGAGGTGTCTACTCCCTGATCTTCCAACCACTGGCGATAGTCGCCAAAGTCGTGACCAGCGGTGCCGAAAATCTGCGGACGCTCCCCCAGGAGCGCCAGGTTATAGGCGATGTTCCCCGCCACCCCACCGCGCATCTTGCGCATGGCGTCAACGAGGAAGCTGACCGAAAGGATGTGGGCCTTCTCCGGCAGGATGTGGTCCTTGAAGTAGCCGGGGAAGTTCATAATGTAGTCGTACGCAAGCGATCCCGTCACAATTATTCGCATAGGCAGTTCTGCTACTTTCTACGTACTCAAAGGTACGCACGCTTGATTCCAATAGAGATACCTGCTTCATCCTGCGCGCTGCGCGGCCCCCCCCCCTCAAGCGGAGGTCTGACACGCAGTCCACAGGCGTGTTTTACGTCCCGACGGAGCCACTGCCGTGGACGGCCCTGCTCCTCTGGCAGGGCAATCCCCGATGAGGATTGGTTCAGGTGAGCTATCCTATATCTATCCATACCGATTGCGCTATAGCTCATCCAGTTCGGCTTCCGAGAGGCCGGTGTAGCGAGCGACCAGCGCCCGGTCCATCCCGTCTGCCAGCATCGTGCGGGCCGTCTCGCGGGACTTCAAAGTCTGTCCCGCTTCTAACCCTTCTTTGTGGCCGCGTTCTATCCCTGCTTCCAACCCCTCCATGCGCCCCTCTTCCAGGCCGGTGTAATAGAGGCTGCGTTCGTCCCGCGACTGCTTCAAACTGGCCTGGTAGAGCATCCATTCCTCCCGCGACAGGGCGGCTTCTTCGGCAGCACGGAACGCCAGCGTGTAGGGTTCGTCTGCCAGTTCCGCGGGGATGGCTTCCAGGGTTGGCAGGTGGCTGAGCAGGTAGACCCACTTCTCCGTCCCCGTGGTCAGTTCTGGCAGCGAGCGGGTGAACTTGGGCAACTCGATGAAGACGAACATCAGGCCGCGGTAGAACACCTGCCCGGTCGCGGTGTTCACAAGCTGGATGCGCCGCAGAAAGCCCGGCTCCTCGTCCATGCGGAAGCTCAGGATGCTGGTCACATAGATGGGCAGCAGCTTGAAGGGCGGCCCCTCCTCGCCCCGCTGCACCTGCTGCGTGATGGGGAAGGTGGCGTAGTAGAGCGCTCGTTCTTTGAAGTAGCTGCGACGGTTGCGCTGCATCTCGACCAGGAAGTGCTGCCCGGCGGTGTCCGTACAGTAGACATCGTAGATGCCGGCCCGTTCCTCCGTGCTGTCGGGTATCTGCTCGGTCGGCAGATAGGTCAGGTCGGCAATGGGGTGGGGCAGCGCCAGCACCTCAAACAGGAAATGCTTGAGAATCTCCTTGCTCTCGGGGCTGTTTCTGCGCCCGAAGAGCCGTTTGAAGCCGTAGTCGGTGGTCGGGTCAATGTAGCGCGTAGGCATCGGTTTCGTCCTTTCTGGTCTGGTTCTTCCTGGTTTGCCGGTTTCCTGGTTCTGCTACGACAGGATTCGGTTCCCGGTCTCTTTGAACCCGTAGGTCTGGCGCAGCAACCGCGAAACGTCAACACAAAGCTGCAAGGCTCGTTCAGCCAGCGCTACCGACAGGTTTTCCAGACCTCCGCTCGTACTGATGGCCGATGCCTGCACCAGGAGGTCCTGGGGAACACCAGCGGCGGCCATATCTCGCACAAGCTGCTGAAACCGTTCGACCAGCGCTTCGGCCTGTTCCTGCTTCAGGGCCTCTTCCGTCGCGGGAATCAATCCCCATATCACAAAGCCCTGACGATTGAGAAAGGCCGGGAGCACTGGCGCTGCGTCTCGCAAGATGTCAGGATGGTGGTAGACATCGCAGGCAAAGCATTCCATCGAAGTTTCCGTAAGCCGTTCCCAGGAGACCGTGGGGTGCTGTTCCTTTTGCCTGGTCCCGATGGCTCCCACCGATAGCCCACGGCACCCCCTGACCCCCGCAAAGACCAGTTCGAGCATATCCATACTGCGATTCCAGTCGAAGGGAAAGAATGGCGAATGAATCGCGTCAAGAAATGGTTCATCCAGACACAGGATATGATTGTCGGTCTGGCTTGCCAACTGCGCCGAGAGCCAGGCTGCCCGCAGAAAGAGATGGTGGGTCAGCGCTTCCAGCAGCATCGGGTCATAGATAAGGGGACGTTCTTGCTCGTCGGCAAGCTTCAGCCCCAGGCTCATGGGTCCCATGAGCATGCTGCGTATCGCTACTCCTTCAAACCAGTTTTTGGGCACGCGAAGGGTTTCTTTCAATCCAGATGCATGTTCTTCAGTCAATGCGCCCACCGAGATATCATGCGTCAGGTAGGCCAGCGAGAGCCGATCCAGGTCCCGTTCGGCCACCGCGCGGTCCACATAGACGCGCCGGTTGGTGCTGTCGATGACCAGCCCCGGAAAGCCATCGGCACTCTGGACAAACCGCTGCTCGCGGAAACTGCGCCGCGGCAGCTGAGGCCAGGTCAGAAATGATGGAATGGCCGGGATGGTTGCCATCACTAACCCCAGTGCCAGCGATGGATTCGTGTGGGGCATTCCACCGGGCGCTATTGGCAAACAGGCGGGCTGAAATGAGAGCGGCATAGCTGGCGCAACCCGCTATCGAATGGCGGATACCATACTCCTTGTTCGGTAATAATCGCGGTAATCAGTTCGTTGGGGGTCACGTCGAACGCCGGGTGCGCGGCCCGCACCCCCGTGGGAGCCAGCTGGTGCCCGCGCAGGTGGGTCACTTCATCGGGCGAGCGTTCCTCTATGGGTATCTGGTCGCCATGGGTCAGCGACAGGTCTACGGTTGATGACGGAGCCGCCACGTAAAAGGGCAGGTGGTGGGTTCTGGCCAGCACCGCCAGGCTGTAGGTCCCAATCTTGTTGGCCACATCACCGTTGGCCACGATGCGGTCCGCCCCCACGATGATACAGTCAATCTCCCCCCGCCGCATCAGAAAGCCGGCCATGTTGTCGGTGATGAGGGTCTGGGGAATACCGGCTTCCCGAAGTTCCCAGGCCGTCAGACGGGCCCCCTGAAGGAAGGGCCGCGTCTCATCGACAAAGACGTGGAGCGGGCGTCCCTGGCTGTGGGCCGTGCGGATGGGGGCCAGAGCTGTGCCATAGCCAGCGGTGGCGAGTCCCCCGGCGTTGCAATGGGTCAGCACATGCCCGCGCTCCGGGATGAGTGGGGCCCCGTGGGAGCCGATGGCCTTGCACATGGCGAGATCTTCGGCCAGGATGGTATGGGCTTCGTCCAGGAGTCGCGCCCGTATCATCTCCCCGCCTTCTTGCTGCACTGCCTGCGCACACTGGAACATACGCGCAGTGGCCCAACTCAGGTTGACCGCCGTCGGGCGCTGCGCGTCAAGCGTTTGTCTGGCCTGCGCGAGTTCGCTGAGGAGGGTTTCCGCAGTGGGGGCCTCGCTGCACCGGGCCGCCAGCGCCATCCCGTAGGCGGCTGTGCAGCCTATGGCCGGTGCGCCGCGCACCTGCATGGTCTTGATGGCCCGCGCTACCTCGGAGAGCGTGCGGCACCGGACCGTGACCTCCTCAAGGGGAAGCCGCAGTTGATCGATCAGGCAGACCGTCCCATCCTCCCACCAGACCGTCCGTAATTCATCGGTGTTCAAATTGGTACCCAAAATGCAAACCTCCTTCTGCCCGCGCTCGTCATGGAATGGACTGGATAACGAGAGCGATTGTATCATTGTATCATGGGTAGAGAGACGACGCAACAACCGGAGGACGGTGCTAGATGGTTTCTGCGAGCCGGGATGAAGCCAACCACGACGTTGCTAGAGGTCGTTTGTGGGGAGCAGGTGGGACAATAGGGCTTCAGGGAAGGTGGATTGAGGGAACCCAACGAAACGGAAGAAAACAGGAAAAAAAGGAAAGATATAAGGCGCAAAGGGGGAATGAACTTTGCGCCTTTAAGTGGGAATGAAACTTTGCGCCTTTGCGTGAGACTATGTCCATGCGTACTCATACGTGGAGCGCATGTTTCCTATAGTATATTCAGGATGTCATGATTTGACAATGGGGGGAGACCCTGAATTATCCAGATGTTCTTCCCCATTTCGCTCTTCTATCCGTTGGGGCAGGCGGCCCCCCGGGACATGGCGACTGGCCCGAACCCGCCCCGGTCCGGACGGTCCTGCCTGCTCAGCTTGAGCAGCAATGCGGCCTGGTAGGTTTGCACGGTTTTCAGGGGAAGGGTCAACCGTCTGGCAATGGTGGTTGTGGAATGCCCTTCCGCCAGAAGTTGGAGTATCTGGCGCTCACGAGGCGAGAGGCGTTGAAGCGGGTCCAGGTGCATGACATATGATTGGGCCACCGAACGGGCCATCGCTCCCGTCCTTCCCCGCTGGCGGTGGACGGTTCCGGAACCTGCCCGGTGTCGCTCACTGGCCTCTCGTTCTTGTTCGTGTTCGCGGAAGGCCACGTGGATGGCAAGGGAAAGCTCTTCGGCGGCCCGCTCGCGCACGATGCACGCTCGCACCCCTGCTCGCAGGGCCCGCCACACCAGGCTCACGTCCTGGTCCTCCTGGTCCTCCATCAGGAGGATGACCGGGGTATGGATGTTCAGGTCGCGGAGATTTCGGGTCAGTTGGAGTCCGTCGGAGGACGGGAGGTGAAAATCAACGATCAGGACGTCGGGACGGTGGCGGAGAACCAGACGCACTGTTTCCGCTGCGTCGTTCCCCTCCCCGACAACGTAGATATCTTCCTCCGCATCCAGGAGCGGACGCATCGGAAGGTGGCTTTTCGGTCCGTCTGGACGGTTGTTTTCTGCCAGCACCACCCGTATTGCCATCGTACAGCTTCGTGCAAATATCGTGAATATTGTGAAATAGAGAATTTGAAAAAAGATGATGAAATAATGATGAAATAATGATGAAATGATATAGGCCTGACAGGTCTACCTCCTGTCAGGCCCGCCAATGAAAGTGGAAGAAACTTTGATAGGCACCTTTATTATGCACGAATCCTCTGGTGCAATCAATGGGTGATGACCCTACTTCCTTGCAATCATCACCCCCATGATGAAAAAGACAGTGTTTTTCGCTGTTTCCTCCGTTTTCCTTCGTTTCTTCCGTTTTCTAGGTCTCGTGTGCAAGGGGCATTTCGTCTGGAATAATCAGACGATACTTCATAGCCAGCCGAATCAGCCCGACCAGGTCTTGCGCTTGCAACTTGTTCATCACATTGGCCCGGTGCTTTTCGACGGTCTTGACCGAGATGGTCAGCTTGTTGGCGACGGCGGCATTGGTATATCCCTCAACCAGCAGTTGGAGCACCTGGCGCTCGCGTGGCGAGAGCCGGTCCAGCGGGTCCCGGTCTTTCCCGTCCCCTTTGCCCATCTCTTCTTCCAGCAAGTCTGCCAGCGCCGCCTTTGACACCGCCGGACTGAGGTAGCGCTGATTCTGCATAGCCGCATGAATAGCGAGCGGCAGTTCTTCGGCCACCGAATATTTGAGCAGGTAGCCGCTTGCCCCATGCCGGAGCGCTCGCCGCACCAGCGTGTCATCATCATACATCGAAAGGACAATGACTTTGGTGGGTAATTTGAGCGCCTGTACCTGGTCAATGACCATGATGCCATTGGGCATCGGCATCCGGATGTCCACAATTGCCACATCCGGCTGGTGCCTGGTAATCAATTCGAGTGCTTCTCTGCCGTCAGGTGCTTCACCAACAATTTGAATACGCTTATCTCGCTCCAATAAGGCACGAATACCCTGGCGAACCAGGTGGTGGTCATCAGCGAGGACAACTTTAATCATAATCCTTTACTCCATGGAATAGTCGCCACAAGAGACATTCCCCTTCCCATACCGGTGTGAATGTCCATACTTCCCCCCAGACAATCCAGACGCTCCCGCATTCCGATCAACCCGATGCCCTTTGCCTGGGGGCCTGGCTTGAGCACAACCTCCGGGTCGATACCTCGACCGTCGTCTTCGACCTGGACCGTGACGGTCTCAGGGTCGTAGTCCAGCGTGACCCAGACCCGCGATGCCCGCGCGTGCCTGGCAACATTGGTGAGCGCTTCCTGCACAAACCGATACAGACAGGTGTTGATATCATCGGAAAGGGGAGGAAGCGGCTTCGGGATAAACGGGGTCACGGGGATGTTGGTTCGATGAACGAACATCTGACACATTTCTTCGATGGCCCCTTCCAACCCCAGGGCATCCAGGGCCGGCGGGCGCAAATCATAGGCCAGCGTGCGCAACCGTTCCATCGTTGCCTTCGTCATCCCTACCGCCTCCACCAGGTGGGAGCGGGGTTCACGGGACGGCTCCGGTAATCGGTCATAGACCAGTTGCAGGGCAATGAGCAGGGCCGTCAACGACTGGCTGGCCTCATCGTGCAATTCCCGCGCCAGGCGGGACCGTTCCTGTTCTTGAATCTGCGTAATCTGCTGGTTGAGCCGCTGGAGCCGCTCATGGCTGAGACGCAGTTCTCGTTCGGCCTGCTTCTTTTCGGTGACATCGCGGAACACCGAACACAGCATGAACCCATTGTTCGTCTTGATGGGAAAGGACCGCTGCTCAACGTAGCGATCTGCGATGTCCTGTCCGGGAACCTGAAACAGGCGCTCGGACACCTCGTTTATCCAGGAACTCTGGCCCGTCTTGAGCACGGCCAGAATGCTCCCCTTGTAATACTCATACATCTTCATGTTCTTCGTTTGCTCGGGAAGAAGGCGGTAGAGCACATCCCACGCTGGCTGCCCGAGCACCTGTTCCCGTTTCAGGCCGCTAATCTGCTCTGCGGCCTGGTTCCACTCAGTGTAGACCCCGGTTTCGTCGGTCAGGTTGATCCCCTCGGACGACTGCTCGATGACGCTGCGGAACTTCTGCTCGCTCTCGCTGAGCAACTCTTCGACCCGCTTGCGGTCGGTCAGGTCGATGCAGGTAATCTGCACCGCTGGCTTTCCGCGATACGAGATGTGCATGACATTGACTTCGAGCCAGAGCACCGGGCGGCCCTGTTTGCGGACCAGGCGAAACTCGTAGACGGGCCGCACGGGCAGCCCGGCCATACATTTGCGGATGCGCTCCTGAACCATGTCGCGGTGCCCCGGATGGACGAGTTGGAAAAAATCCTCCAGCGACAGGGCTAACAGCTCTGCCACGTCATAGCCGGTGATAAGTTCCATCATCGAGTTGGCAAACACTACCTGCTGGCCCTGGAGAATAATCAACCCCTGCAAGGAGTTGTCCACCAGCGAATGGTAGGCTTCTTCGGCCTGCTTGCGCTCGGTGATATCAATGAAGGTGGCGAGCAGGGCCACCCGCCCCCGATACTGCGACCGGACGGACATCAGTTCAATCCAGCGTTCGTCCCCATCTCTCCGAATGAGGCGATAGTGGGAGGGAAGGGGAGGGACAACACCTTCCAGGTGGCCCTGAATATGCTTCCAGATCAAGGCTCGCTGCTCCGGGGTTGCCAGGGCATTGATCACTTCGGGTGAAGATTCTACCAGTTCCTCCACCGAATAGCCCGTGATGTCCGCAGCGGCAGCGTTGGCAAAGACAATACGCTCCTCCTGGAAAATCACGAGGGCCTGGAGCGAGTGGTCTACCAGGGTGTAGTACATCCCTTCGTCCCGCGTGCCGATGGCCCGCATCCGTTCCAATCTGGCCACTTGCTGCCGCAGTTGCTCGTTTTCCTTCTGGAGCGCCGCAACATTCACCTGATCATTTCTATGGATGATCATAGCCTGTTCCCTCCATCTGAATACCCGAACCCGAATGAGCCATTTCCCTGAAGTGTTCCGCTCATTCTGCCCGGGCCTGCTCCTGCTCACCGCTCATCACGACCATGTTGACACTTCGGGGGGCGTGGGGCAGGTGGGTTCTGACGACCGTTCCCCCCAGATAGATATCTTCGGCATGGGTGAGCCTCCGTTCACGAACGCGCCGGTTCGGAAAACCAGCCTGCACCATGGTCACGGGGCAGTTGCCAAGCAATGCAGAAAGTTCTTTCTGCATCCGAACCAGGGCCAGCCCGGGCACATAGCCGGGTTCAAACTCAATCAGCACATCGATATCGTGCTCCCGTTTGGCGGTGTCGCGCAGTACCGAGTCGAGCACCGCTATGCGACGGATGGCATAGCGATAGCAAAAATCAGTAATCTGGGTCATTGGTAGTTCAAGACTCTGGGGAGTCATCGCAGTCTCCTTAACCTGGCTGCTACCAGTGATGCGTGACGAGTGTCCGTCCAATGCAAAACCGCAGAATTAAGGACCCGAGGTATCATGCATCGTCACCAGTATCTGGTATTATATCCGAAATCCCAATCCCCATCCATACCCATTGTTCCTATTCTTCCCACTGTTCCCCCCGTTCCCCCCATGCTCGCCATCCCCACCAGGGTCGAGCACCAGCGTCAGCGTGCGCTTTTCGGGGTCATAGTGAGCATCGGGGTAATCTTCAGCAGCTCGTGCCTCCACCCCATGCACCGCGAGGATGAGCCGCCGGTCAGGAGGATGATAGTTCCCCACTCGCTCCCCGATATCGAACTTGAGGACGGAGGTGGTCTGGTCGGTCCCCAGGTCCCGATACAGCCGGTAGCGGGTGGTGCAGTACTCCCCCTGCTCATAGGCGAAGGTGTGACCGTCGTCCTCATAGAGCGTGAAGGTGCCTTCGCCGGGGTAGAGATGGAGCGTCAGCGGGTCGAGGGGCTTTTCATCGGTGAAGCGCAGGTCCGGCCCCATCGGTAGGATAGCCCCGGCCCGCACGTAGAGCGGCATGCGCTCCAATGGCGCGTGCGCCAGCACATGCACCGGCCCCGAAAGGACCTCATTCGTCCACCAGTCATACCAGTCGCCCACCGGCAGATACACCGCCCGGTAGTCCCGCCCCGGCTGATAGACCGGAGCTGCCAGCACGAATGGCCCGAGCATGACTTGATCGTGGAGTTGGTAGGTTGCGGGGTCGGAAGGAAACTCGTAGAGCAGTGGACGCAGCACGGGCGTCCCGCGGGTCGAAGCTTCCCAGAAGAGCGTGGAGAGGTAGGGCAGCAGGCGGTAGCGCAGCTGGAGGTAGGTTCGGCAAATGGCTTCGACCTGCGGACCAAACGCCCACGGCTCGTGGTCGGCGCTGAAGTGGGTGGTGTGCCCCCGGCAGAAGGGGTAGAGCGCCCCAAGCTGCATCCAGCGGGCGAAGAGTTCCCCGTCGGCGTTGCTGGCAAACCCCCCGATATCCACCCCCACGAAGGGCACCCCTGACAACCCCATATTCATCAACTGGGGCATGGACATTTCCAGGTGCTCCCACCAGGAGTTGTTATCACCCATCCAGCAGGCGCTCCAGCGCTGCACCCCGGCGAAGCCCGAGCGGGTCAGCACAAAGGGCCGCTCATCGCCCAGGTGCCGCCGCAACCCTTCGTAGGAGGCGCGGACCATCCCCTGCCCAAACAGGTTATGCACTTCGGCATGGGTCGTCTCCTCCCCCGCCGGTCCCTGGCGAGCGTCCAGGTCAATCGTGCCCCACGTCCGCTTGCGAACGTTCTGGCTGAACGGCTGGTAGAAGACCGGCGGCTCATTCATATCATTCCAGATACCACAGGACCCCTGCTCGACAAGCGTTCGCTGCAAATCACCCCACCACTCGCGCACCTCCGGGCGGGTGTAGTCGCTAAAGACCGAATCGTCGGGCCACACATAGCCGTGGAACACCCCTCCGCTGGAGCGGCGAATAAAGAAATCTCGCTCCAGACCTTCCCGATAGACGTGGTAGTTCGGGTCGGCCTTGACCCCGGGGTCGATAATCGTCACGGTGCGGAACCCCTCCTGCCGCAGGTCGGCCAGCAGCGTGGGCGGGTCGGGGAAGGCCAGCGGGTCCCAGGTGAAGACGCGGTACCCGTCCATATAGCCAATGTCCAGGTGCAGCACATCGCACGGGATATCGCGGGAGCGAAACCCGGCTGCCACGCTCCGCACGTGCGCTTCCGGGGCATAGCTCCAGCGGCTCTGGTGATACCCGAGCGACCAGCGTGGCGGGAGCGGCATCGTCCCGAGCACCCTTCCCAGACCTTCAGAAACCTCCAGCGGCGTCGGGCCATAGCACACGTAATAATCAAGCTCTCCCCCCTCGGCCTCCATCCGCCAGACCTCGGGGTGCCCACGCCCCAGGTCGAAGGCACTGGCCCACGTATTGTTGAAGAACACCCCGTAGGCCAGACCCGGGCGCAGCGCCAGCACCACCGGTATGGCGAGGTAGAGCGGGTCTGTCCCCGGCCCCTGGCCCGTTCCCGCGTCTGTGGTCCAGTTGACCAGCCGTTTTCCTCGCTTGTTGAGCAGGCCGGTGCGCTGCCCGGCTCCAAAAAAGTGTTCGCCTGGCTCGATGCGTTTGTCACACGCGACTCGCCAATCCGGGGCATCAGCACCCGCCTGGTCGTCGATGTCCTGGTCTTGCCACTGCATCCCCGCTTCGTCGGTATCGGCACAGAACACCTGCCCCGACGGGTCGGCAAAGGCCAGTCGGCACGGGTCGCGCTGGATATGCACGGTCACTCCGGCCTTCCCCTGTGGACCGGAGGGGGCTGTCTGCACGATGAGGGATGTTTCTGTCTCCTGAACCTCAAACGGCGTTTCGGGAAAATCTTCGTCCGGAACGGGGACCGCCCAGGACCGGCGGGCGGCGAAGGTCCCGTGCGGGGCCAGCCGCACCCGCAGGATGCGCGGGGACAGGACCGTCAGAGATACCTGCGGCCCCCCACAGTCGAGGAGCAGCGAACGTCCCGTTTTGCTGAACAAACGAACGGAGGACGAGAGACCGGTCATAACAACAAGCTCCTGCCTATGACGAGTACCGGGAAACCCGCGACGGATTTCCGTTCCTCCATCATACCACATGGCCGGGTTTTCCACATGATGCACAACTTATCCACAAATCCGTACACGTCTGCGCGGGAAGCGTGTATGCTATTCCTATCGCATGAAAAGAGGTGCTCCCTACCCCGATCAGGGGAGTTATCCACATCCCCCCGCGGAAAGTTATCTACAATTTCCACAGGCATGGTTCCCCATCACGTGAGAGACCCGGGCATGCCGCAATGACACCATAAGAAACTCGAATGGATTTCAGCCCTTTTCCTACTTGAAAGGACCGGGTAAATAGGGTATGATCAGGCGCAACCACATGCAGTTTGCCTTTGACCACAAGCAACTGACCTGTTTTACCAGTAACTATTAACCGTTGACCATCACATCACCGCATGAAGAGAGAGTGTGGACATCTTCCTGGTGCCACAGAATTGGAGGGGATGCTGTGAACCTGACCCAGATATGGCAAGAAACCCTGGGAACTATCCAGATGCAAATTTCGCGGCAGGATTTTGAAACCTGGCTGCGAGGCACGATGCTCCTCTCGCTCGACAGCGGGACCGCGACCATCGGGACCCCCACCCCGCTGCACAAAGAGGGGTTGGAAAATCGCTATATGGCCCCCCTCCGCCGCTCCATTGGCGACGTGGTTGGCTTTCCGGTGCAACTGCGGTTTGTCATCGCCCCTTCCCCCCACCACGGGGGGCTGCGGGGAGGGCTGCGTTCTGGCTCCCTGACGCTGGTTGGAGACCTCCACGAGGTGGAGGACGAGCAGGAGGCAGAAGAGCACCGCCCTGCTCCCAATGACCGGTCGCATACCAATGGCCGGCTTCTGGAGCCTGAGCATTCGGATAGCCCGGACTATTCCGACCATTCCGACCATTCCGACCACTCGAACCGTCCGGTTGTTCAGCTCGATTTCTCCAGCGTTATGCGCTCCGGGATGCTCAACGCAAAGTATACCTTCGCCCGCTTTATCGTTGGTTCGAGCAACCGCCTCGCCCACGCCGCGTGTCAGGCCGTGGCCGACCGCCCGGCGCGAGCCTATAACCCCCTCTTCGTCTATGGCGGGGTGGGACTGGGCAAAACCCACCTGCTCCACGCGATTGGCAACAGCATCCTCGACCGCGACCCGGAAATCAATGTGCTCTATGTCTCCTCCGAGAAATTCACCAACGACCTGATTAACGCCATCCGCCGCCAGCAAACGGAAGAGTTTCGTATCCGCTACCGCAACATTGATATCCTCCTGATAGACGACATCCAGTTCATTGCGGGCAAGGATGCCACCCAGGAAGAGTTTTTTCACACCTTCAACACGCTCCATTCCGCAGCCAAGCAGATTGTGATAAGCTCCGACCGCCCGCCCAAAGCCATCGTGACCCTGGAAGAGCGGCTGCGCTCTCGCTTTGAGTGGGGGTTGATTGTAGACGTTCAGCCGCCCGACCTGGAAACGCGCACGGCTATCCTGCGGGACAAAGGCGAACAGATGGAATTTCACATTCCCGGCGATGTGATTGACTTCCTGGTGCACAAAATCCAGAGCAATATTCGAGAACTGGAAGGGAGCATCAACCGCGTCGTGGCCTACGCCCGGCTCCACCAGGCTCCCATCACCCTGGATATTGCTATGGCTGCCCTGGCCGAACTGCTCGAAGACTCCCACCGCAAGCGCATCACGCCCGAGATGGTCTTGAAGGCCGTGAGCGAATACTACAGCGTGGACATGCAGACGATACAGGGACGCGGACGGAGCCGGAATGTGGTTATCCCCCGTCAGGTGGCTATGTACCTGCTGCGGGAGGAGACCGGGTGCAGCCTGGTCGAAATCGGGGGGCTTCTGGGTGGGCGCGACCACACCACGGTGATGTATGGCTGCGAAAAGATGAACGAGGAAATCAATGTCGACTCGCGCCTGCGCAACGAGGTGCTGGCTATCCGTGAACGTCTCTACCGGCAGGGGAGCGGATAAACAGCTCCCCTGCCCCTGCCTTTGTCGTCTCACCGTCCTCCTGCCCGGTCGCCCCGGCCTACCCAAACGTCTCCGCAAAGAACTGCGCCGCATTGGAAGGGCCATCCCACTGCGCCACAACGCGCTGAAAGGCTCTGGCCCGCCGGTGGGACTCTCGGTCGGCCAGCAGGTGGTCAATGGCGTCGAGAATACGCCCCGGCGTCACCCGCTTCTTGCGGATGCGGATGGCAAACCCCTTGCGGACCAGACATTCCAGGTTAGCTTCCTGCTCCGGCTGCATCCCCACCCCGACAATCGGCGTTCCCGCCAGGCACGCCGTCATAATCGTTCCGATACCTCCGTGCGTCACCGAAACATCCGCCATCGGGTTGACCTTGTGGGCGGGAAGCCAGTCGGTGACGACGACGTTCGGGGGGACGCGGATGCGCATTTTCTGGACCAGCGGCCTGACCGGGGCAATGACCCGGTAGGGTTTGGAACGGAAGCCCTCAATGATGGACGCGATGATTTCGGGGTTGCCCGAACTGCCCATCGCAAAGTAGATGATGGGTTGGTCGCGGGGGATGGCGAGTACCTCCGGCGGTATCTCCCGCTCCAGGCGGGCTATCAGCGGCCCGATATACCGATAGTGCGGGGGAAGGTTCGTCAAGCCAGAGAATTCGGGTGGCTCGGCCAGCAGCGCATAGTCGCCCTCCCACAGCTCAATGCTCTTGAGCCGCCGAACGCCATATTTCCGGGCAACCTTGTTGAAATTGGCCCCCAGAAAGAAGCTCCCCACCGGCAGCGAGACCTTGCTGTAGACGCGGTCCAGGGGTTGGTTGGGGAGCCACCGCATCAGCGAACAATCGACCATATCGGGCCAGGTGCCCAGGTTGGCCTCGTAGTAGGCAGGGGTCCAGGTAGACTGGATGGTCGAGACGAGGGGGATACCCACGGCCCGTGTCGAGATGGACGTGCTCAGGCAGTAGCCCGTCACCAGGGCGGCAGGGTTTACCTCATTGAACAGCGTTATCTCGTTGTTGACCCGCTCCATGAGTTCGTCAACCGTAAAGAGCGGGTCAATTTTCTCCGCCTTGTAGACCTTGTAGAAGTGGTCTATCTTCTCACTGGTCAGGCGAGGGGACATCTCCCTCAGCACAAAGCCTTCGTTCCGAATCAGCTCCTCAAACATCCCTCCGTACGCCATGAAGACGATTTGAAAGCGGCTCTGGCATGCTCTGGCGATTTCGATCATCCGAGAGGTCTCGGCCAGGTTGTATGTCTCTGGTGCAAAAACCAGGGTTTTCATCGGATATTCTCCTCCTTCTGGGAAAGTCGTGCCTGTCGTCGCTGGCGGGCCCATTCTTGCATATCGGCAACCCGGTCGGTTTCGTCCACAATCTCGCCGGTCAGCACCTCCAGCACATCTTCGAGCGTGACCACCCCGGCCACGCCGCCAAACTCATCGACCACTACCGCCAGGTGTTCGTGGGTCTCCTGGAAGGTGGTGAGGAGCTTGTCAGCACGCACCATCTCGGGCACAAAGCGAGCTTTGCGGGCCAGGGCAGCAAGCGTCTGGTCGCTCTGTCCCTCGATGAGCGCCAGCAGGAAATCATTCTTCAGGACGATACCAATCACATCATCAATCGATGTGCCTACCACCAGGATGCGGGAGTGGGACGACTCGATGATGCGCTGCCGGGCGGCTTCGAGGGACATGCTCCCGTAGGCATAGGTCAGGATAACGCGCGGGGTCATAATCATGCCCGCCGTGACATCGTTCAGGCGAAACGCCCGCTGTATCAGGGCGGCCTCCTCGTGCTCGATGCTCCCTTCTTGCTGCCCAATCTGGGCCAGGAGCTTGATTTCGGCCTCGTTGGTAACAGGGCGGATGCCGCCTCTGGTGATAGGGGACACCAGGTGCTCGATGGTCCAGACGAGGGGGAGCATCACGGTGGTCAGGACCATCACCGGGTAGGCGACGGCTAGCGCGATGTTCTCGGCGTAGCGCTCACCGAGCGTTTTGGGGACAATCTCAGCCCCGATGATGACCGCCAGGGTCAGCAAGGCCGAAAACATCCCGAGCCATTCTTCGCCAAGCACCGCCGTGGCTATCCCTCCCACCACAATGCTCCCGACGATGTTGAATACGTTGTTCAGGATAACGATGGTGGCAATGGGACGGCTCATCTTCTGACGGATGCGCAGCAGCACCCGCGCCGCAGGAACCTCGGCCTCCACGAGTTGGCGAACTTTGACCAGCGATATCGAAAAGAGCGCCGCTTCTGAGCCAGAACACAGGGCGGACCCGGCGACGACCATCACGACGGCTACCAGGAGTTCTGTCATAAAAATGGCGGCGCAGGAAACCACCCGCTTCAGCGGGTGTGAGGAAGCGCCGCTGTCCTCTTCTCCAACCATTCCACAACGTCGTCCTAGGCTGGTCTTTCGCCTTACGGCGGGAAAACCAGCAAACCCAC
>DAOTUF010000338.1:0-4382 GCA_034437495.1 Chloroflexaceae bacterium
GGGCGGGCGTGGCTGACGGGTTGCCTGGATGCGTTTCTCCAGGAGCACGACCGGGGCTACCTGGTGCTGGAAGCAGAAACCGGCCTGGGGAAAACGGCCTTTCTCGCGCACCTGGCCGCAGAGCGAGGCTATATCCACCTCTTTGTCGAGCAGGCCCGCGGGCTGGATAACTTTGCGGACGGGTTGCGCAGCCTGGCAGCGCAGATTATCCGCGTGTGGAAGCTGCATACCTGGTTCACCGACGACGTGGTGCGGCCGGGCGTGGCGGTGCGTCCCGACTTCCTGAGCCGGCTTCTCTCGGTGGCGGCGCACCGCCGGGACCAGGTGCAGCCAGCAGCGCCCATTGTGCTGGTCATTGACGGTCTGGAGGAGGCCGGGGTATTCCCCGGGCAGAACGTGCTTGGCCTCCCCCGGCTGCTGCCGCGGGGGGTCTATATCGTGGCTTCGCAGCGCCCCCAACCGCTGGACCTCGCGGTCGAAGCTCCCCGCCAGCAGCTCACGTTCCTGGCCAGCGACCCGCGCAACCTGGACGATATGCGCCGCTACCTGGAAGAGGCGATGCAGCGGCCTGCCCTCCGGGAAGCGCTCCGCACCAGCGACTACCCCGAGGACTACGTTATCAGGAGCTTGCTGGCAACCTGCCGCGGGGTCTGGTCGTTTCTCGTCCATGTGCTTGACGAGGTTGAGCGGGGATATGCTCCCCTCGACCCGGACGCGCTCCCCGACACGATGTGCTCATACTACGCGCAGTACTGGCGGCGGCAGCAGCGCCGAAACCCGCAGCAATGGACCCCGCTGCTGCTGCCGCTGCTTACCACGCTCTGCGCCGTTCAGGAGAGCGTCTCTGCGGAGATGCTGGTCAAGCTCGCGGGTGTGGGAGGGCCGGGAGATAGCCCGGATGTCTCCCCTCACCTGCTGCGGTCTCTCCTCACAGAACACTGGCGGCCCTTCCTGACCGTCGAGGGCGAGGGCGGGACCGTCCCCCGCTATAGCCTGAGCGAATCCAGCATGCGCGGCTTCCTCTCGGGCTGTCTCAGAGAGGCAGTGATGAGTCAGGCCGACCGCACGCTCTCCGAAGAACTGGTCGCCGCCACCCGTCAGTCCCATCACCGCATTGCCGACCACTATCTTGAAGGGTGGGGAGGGTTGGACCGTGGCTTGCCAGACCTGGCAAAGCTGGACGGCCACACCCTGGAGCATCTCTATGGTCTGCGGCACCTGGTGGCGCACCTGGAGGGAGCCAGACGGTATGGCGATATCCACCGGCTGATGGGGTTGGAGCACCACTCCCCGACGCTCGTGTGGTATGCGGCCCGGGGCCAGCAAGGAGACCTGGCAGACTTTCTGTGCGATGTGGTACAGGCGTGGCAGGTGGCGGAAGAGCAGGGGAAGAAGCAGCCAGCGGCGACAACCACAACCGTAACCACAACCACAACCACAGGCTTGCTGTGCCGCTATGCCCTGATGCATGCCTCGGTCAACAGCCTCTCGCACGATATCCCCTTGCCGCTGCTCGCGGCCCTGCTCGAACATCACATCTGGCTGCCCGACCAGGCCATCACCTACATTCAGGAGATGACCGACGAGGCGCAGCAGGCGTGGTCTCTGGTCACGGTGGCTCCCCACCTCCCCGAGGAGATGCTTGCCGACGCCCTGGCAATCGTGCGGGCCATGGAAGACGAGCAGGACCGCGCCACCGCGCTCAAGGGGTTGGCTGCCGAAGTTCCGTCCGCCTGGGTGCCCGAAGTCCTGGCGGTGGTGCGAACCATGAGCCATCCGGGTTGGCGCGTGATGGCGCTGGTCGGGTGTGTGCCCTATGTGCCAGAGCACGAGCGGCCTGCGCTCCTTGCCGAAGCGCTGAAAACCATCCGCACCATCTGGCACGCCAGTTTCCGGGCCGATGCGCTGGTCGAACTGGCTCCCCACCTGCCCGAACCGCTTCAGCGCGAGGCGCTCGACCTGGCCCGCTCGATGCTCGATGAGGGATGGCGAGCCAAGGCGCTGATTGGTCTGGCGCACCACCTCCCGACGCCGCTGCTGCGGGAAGCTCTGGGGATGTGGGACATCTGGAAAGATACGTGGCGGGCGAAGGTGCTGGCCGAACTTTCCTCCCGCCTGGAAGAACTGGGGAGCGGGGACCGCGACCGGGCGATGGGCGTGGTGCGCAAGATTGGCAATGGGCAGGAGCAGGTGCAGGCGCTCGCTGGTCTGGCCCCCTTCCTGTCCGGTTCGCAGCTGCACGAAGCCCTGGAAATCGTCCGGTCGCTGAGTCCCACCGGTGCAGACACCCGGGAGCAGGCAAAAGCCCTGGCGGCCCTGGCTCCCTACCTCTCCCCCCTCCAGCAGCGCGAGGCGCTGGCCATGGCCCGGAACATCCCGGACCTGGCAGGACGGGTACGGGCGCTCGCCGGGCTGCTGCCCTATCTGCCGCCGGAGAGCCTGCGCCTGCTGGCCCAGGAGATGCTTGCTGCCGCCCGCGATATGGAAGACCAGCAGGAACGGGAAACTATCCTGATGGGGACCGCCGCGAAGCTGGCAGAAACAGGCTATGCGCAACAGGTCATTGAGACCGTTCGGGAGTTGGAGGACCGCCGAGAACGGGTCTGTCTGCTGGTCGAACTGGCCCCCCACCTCTCGCGCCTGGACCCCGCATGCCTGCCCGAAATTCTGGAGGATGTGCAGCACATCCAGCATCCGCGGCAGCGGCAGCGGTCGCTGGCAAAGCTGGCTCCGCACCTCCCGGCCACGCTCCTGCCCCGTGCTCTGGAGATAGCCCGGGCCATTGGCGACAGCGTGGACCGGGTGCAAACGCTCGTCTGGTTGGCACACGCGCTGCCAGCTTCGTTCCTCCCCACCCTGCTGAACCTGGTGCGCGAGGTGGGGAACGAGCAGGACCGCGCCCGTCTCCTGGTGGAGCTTGTCCCGGTGCTGCCTGCGTCCCTGCTCCCAGATGTGCTGGACCTTGCCCGGGCCATCGAGACGGAGGACGCCCGGCGGACGGCCCTGGTGGGGTTGGCTCCGGCCCTGCCCGCATCGCTTCTCCCCACCCTGCTCTACCGCGTGCAGCGCATCGGTCAGGAGCACCTCCGGGCGAGTGCCCTGGCGGGTATCCTGCCCCATCTCCCCGAAGCGCTGCTTTCCAGAGCATTTGAGATGGCTCGGGAGATACGGAGCGAAGATGACCGCTCCCACGTCCTGCATGCGCTGGCCCAGATAGAACAGCAGGCTCGCCGGCTCCCCTCTTCGATGCTTCAGAAGCTCTTGACCGAAGCACGGGCCATCAAGCAGAGCGTCCACCGCTCGGCGCTCCTGGTGGTGCTGGTGCCGCACCTGGCCCGAAGCGGTCGCTGGCGACAGGCGCTCGACGCGGCGTGGGGTATCGGGGAAACCGACGCCCGCGCGATGACCCTGGCATCGCTGGCTCCCGACGTTCCCCGCATTATGCTCAAGGACATCATGGCCGCCGTCCGGACCATGCAGCAGCCGGATAGTCGGGCGCGGACGCTGGCCGCCATCCGTCCGCACCTGCCGCCAGAGGAGCGCCCCTACCTCCGTGATGAGGTGCTGCGGGCAGCGCAGGCGGCAAAGTGGCAGGGAGCCGCAGCACCATCGGCTCTGGCGGCGCTGCTGGAGCCTTCGGAACAACCCGACATTCTGGCATCGGTGCGGATGATAGACCACCCCGCCACCCGCGCCACCGCCCTGGCCGACCTCTCCTCCTCCCTGGCCGAGCCGCTCAGGGGTGAAGCGCTGCACGAAGCCCTGACCGCCGTCTCGACCATCTGGGGACCCTACCGCACCGACGCCCTGACCACCCTGGCTCCCTTCCTCAAGGGGAATGAACACCTGCTTACCGAGGCGCTGGAGGAGGCCCGGGCGCTGGAGCGACAGGAATGGCGCACCAACGCGCTGATGGGGTTGCTGCCCTTCCTGCCCCCCCCGCAGCAGCGAGCGGTGGCCCAGGAGCCACTGGAGGCGGCCCGCAATACCTGGAACCTCAGCGACCGCGCCCGTTCTCTGGCGCGGATGGTCCCCTGGGTGGACGAGCAGGAACAGGCAGCGCTCTTTGGTGAGGCGCTGGAAGCAGCGCAGCACATTGATGACCAGTCCGAACGGTTCAGCGCCCTGCGCATGGTCGCGGAGGTGTCCGCCGCCAGAGCCACCAGAGCCGCAGCCACAGCGACCACCGACCAGCATCACCCATATCACCCATATCGCTGCTGGTGCCGGGCGCTGCGGGTGCTCTCTACGCGGACGCGGCGGGACCTCCTCTCAGACCTCAACGCCATCGCACCGGCGTTGACGGCCCTGGCCGGAGATGAGGCCATAGCGGAGGGAGCGCAGGCGGTCATTGATGTGGGGCGCTGGTTTGCCTAGCCAGT
>DAOTUF010000339.1:0-4717 GCA_034437495.1 Chloroflexaceae bacterium
GCCTGGACTACCTGGTGGCCCGGTGGTTCACGCCCGAAAACCGCCCCTTCCGGATGTGCCAACCACGGGATATTATCGACCAGATGATCGCCATTGCCAGTTACAATATGGAAAGTGTGACCCTCAACCCGGACTTGCTCGACGCAGCGTGCCTGACCTACTTCCCGGACAAGGAGCAGAAGCAGTTTGGCGCGAAGGTCAAACTGGATATGTAGGGTTTCTGGGGGAAAAGCACGGACTCCCCCACGATGCGAAAGGAAAGATGAACTATGACAGGAACAGGGACCGGCATACTGTCGCTCTACCGTTCGACCATCGGCAAGAAGGTCGTGATGGCCCTGACCGGCTTGATTCTCACGGCCTATGTGTTTGTCCACATGATCGGGAACCTCAAGGTCTTCGCAGGAGCCGAAAAGCTGGACCACTATGCCGAATGGCTGCGGCTGGATATGGGCTACCCCCTTCTGGCGTCCTACCAGGGGTTGTGGTTCGTGCGGATCATCCTGCTGGCCGCGGTGAGCCTCCACGTCATCTCAGCGTTGCAGCTCTGGGCGGCGGCAAACGCCGGGCGCTCGGTGGGCTACCGCCAGAAGAAGAAGTCCTATGCGGTCTACCTTGGGCAGATGATGCGCCTGGGCGGGATCGCCATCGGTTTCTTCATTGTGTACCACCTGCTCCACCTGACGACAGGCACCATCCACCCCGAATTTGTCTATGGCGCGGTCTACCACAATGTCATCAGCGGCTTCCAGAACACGCTTGTCTCGGCCTTCTACATCGCGGCGCTGGTCGCCCTGGGGGTGCATATCCTCCACGGCATCTGGAGCATGTTCCAGACGCTCGGGCTGAACAACCGCCTGTATGACGCGGCCTGGCGAACGGTTGCGCTGCTGGTCACGCTGGCCATTCTGGTGGGCGATATTTCCATCCCCGTGGCGGTGCTGGCGGGATGGTTGGATTAGGATAGTCTGGGAGATTTTGACGTATGTCAACAATGCTCGATTCAAAAGTTCCGTCGGCTCCGATTGAAGAGATGTGGGACCGCCACCGCTTCGAAATGAAGCTGGTGAACCCGGCCAACAAGCGGAAATTTACGGTTATTGTGGTGGGGACCGGGCTGGCCGGGGCTTCGGCGGCAGCATCGCTGGCGGAGCTTGGCTACCAGGTGCTCAACTTCTGCTACCAGGACAGCCCCCGCCGGGCGCACAGTATCGCGGCGCAGGGGGGGATTAACGCGGCCAAGAACTACCGCAACGACGGAGACAGTGTCTACCGCCTTTTTTACGATACGGTAAAGGGCGGCGACTACCGCGCCCGTGAAGCCAACGTCTACCGCCTGGCGCAGGTCAGCGGCAACATCATTGACCAGTGCGTGGCGCAGGGCGTGCCCTTCGCCCGCGAATACGGCGGACTGCTCGACAACCGCTCGTTTGGCGGGGCGCAGGTGTCGCGGACGTTCTACGCCCGAGGGCAGACCGGGCAGCAGTTGTTGCTCGGAGCCTATCAAGCGCTCTCACGCCAGATCGGGTTGGGCAAGGTGACGATGTACCCGCGCACCGAGATGCTGGACCTGGTCATCATTGACGGGAAGGCGCGGGGGATTGTGACGCGCAACATGCTCAATGGCAAAGTCGAGTCGTTCATTGGCGATGCGGTGGTGCTGGCGACCGGCGGCTACGGCAATGTGTTCTTCCTCTCGACCAACGCGATGGGGTGCAACACCACGGCTATCTGGCGCTCCTACAAGCGCGGCGCACTCTTTGCCAACCCCTGCTATACGCAGATACACCCGACGTGCATCCCCGTGACGGGCGACCACCAGTCGAAGCTCACGCTGATGAGCGAGTCGCTGCGCAACGACGGGCGCATCTGGGTGCCCCGCCAGAAGGGAGACACGCGCTCTCCGGAGCGCATCCCCGAAGCCGAACGCTATTACTACCTGGAAGAGAAGTACCCGAGCTTTGGCAACCTGGTCCCCCGCGACGTTGCCTCGCGCAATGCCAAGATGGTGTGCGACGAGGGCTACGGGGTGGGCAGCACGGGCTACGGGGTCTACCTCGACTTCAGCGAGGCCATCCAGCGGTTGGGCAAGAAGACGATTGTCGAACGCTACGGCAACCTGTTCGATATGTACCAGCAGATTACCGCGGAGGACCCCTACCGCGTGCCCATGCGAATCTACCCGGCCATCCACTACACCATGGGGGGGTTGTGGGTAGACTACAACCTGATGAGCAACGTGCCAGGGTTGTTTGTGATTGGAGAGGCCAACTTCTCCGACCACGGGGCCAACCGCCTGGGTGCCAGCGCCCTGATGCAGGGGTTGGCGGATGGGTATTTTGTGCTGCCCTACACCATCGGGGACTACCTGGCGCAAGCCACCCTGGAGAAGCACGACACCACCCACCCGGCCTTCAAAGCGGTGGAAAACGAGATTTCGGCGCTGGTGAAGCAGTTGCTCAATGTTCGGGGGGAGCGCACGGTGGACTCGTTCCACAAAGAGCTAGGCCGCCTGCTGTGGGAATACTGCGGGATGTCGCGCAACGCCCAGGGCTTGCAGCGGGCCATTCAGGATATCCGCAAACTGCGTGAGGAGTTCTGGCAGAACGTGCGGGTGCCCGGGGATGAAGGCGAATTGAACCAATCGCTGGAGCGAGCCGGTCGGGTGGCCGACTTTCTCGAACTGGCGGAACTGATGTGTGTGGATGCGCTTCACCGCAACGAGTCGTGCGGGGGGCATTTCCGCGAGGAGAGCCAGACCGCGGAGGGCGAGGCGCTGCGCAATGACCGCGAGTTTACCTACGCCGCGGCCTGGGAGTTTCGTGGGGTAGGCAGCAACCCGACGCTGCACAAGGAACCGTTGGAGTTTAAATATGTGGCCCTGTCACAACGGAGCTACAAGTGAGAGAAAAGCCAATGAGACTGACGTTACAAATCTGGCGGCAGAAGCACGCACGGGCCCGCGGGCGTTTTGTGACCTATCGGATGGACGATGTCAGCCCGGATATGTCCTTTCTGGAGATGCTGGACGTGCTCAATGAGCAGCTGACGGAAAAGGGCGAGGAGCCGGTGGCCTTTGACCACGACTGCCGCGAGGGGATTTGCGGCATGTGCGGGTTGGTGATTAACGGCATCGCCCACGGGCAGCACAAGCACCGCACCACCACCTGCCAGCTGCACATGCGCAACTTCCGCAATGGCGAGACGATTACGATTGAGCCGTGGCGGGCAAAGGCGTTCCCCGTCATCAAGGACCTTATCGTTGACCGCGTGGCGTTTGACCGGGTTATCCAGAACGGCGGCTTCATCACCGCGCCGACGAACACCATCCCGGAGGCCAACGCCGTGCTGGTACCCAAAGAGCAGGCCGACCTTGCGATGGATGCCGCGTCCTGTATCGGGTGCGGCGCGTGTGTGGCGGCGTGTCCAAACGCTTCGGCCATGCTCTTCACAGCAGCCAAGGTGACGCACCTGGGGTTGCTCCCGCAGGGGCAGCCGGAGCGCTCCGGGCGGGTGGTCGAGATGGTGCGGGCGATGGACCAGAGCGGGTTTGGTGGCTGCACCAACCTGGGCGAGTGCTCTCTGGCGTGCCCGAAGGCCATTCACCTGGATACCATTGCCCGCATGAACCTGGACCTCATCAAGGCCGGGCTGCGCAGGGGACTGACCGGATAGTGAGCCAGGCTTATGGAATGATGGGAATGAGCATGATGGGATAGTGGAATGATGCACCGCCCCGTTACCGACGACAACTATACCGCGGGCATTCTCTGTTTGAAGTCAGGGGCCAGCCATGTCCAGGCGTGGATGTCCCACACTGCGATGCCGTTTTTTCTCCTTCCGCTCAACGAGACGTGGTCGCTCCTGCTCATCGAGGACGACAAACTGGAGCAGCCGGAGACGACGGAGATGCTCATCGAGTGTTCCAAGTTTGTCTCGCTGCTCTCTTTCTTCCACGACGAAGATTGGGGGTGGGGCTATCGGATCTATGTGAATGGCTTCGAGGTGGCGTGCTTCTACGACGACTACCACTTCGACCACACGATGGCAGTCCGGCTGGCGCAGGAGCGCTACCCGGAGCACGAAGACATTCTTTCGTTCCTCTATTTCGACCAGGAGGGGCGACAGTTGCTCGATACGCTGGTGGAGGAGGTGAATGGGAACCCGGACTACCTGGCGCGGGAGTTCGAAGACCGCAACGTGGAGTTCTTCAAGGTCTTTCACCTCGACCTTGAGCGTATCGAGCAACTGAAACAACTCATCTCGGTGGAGGGGTTGCGAGACCGGCGGCTCCACTGGCGTCAGGTGCAGCAGTTCAAGGACCTGGTTGGGATTGCCGAGCTAGACCGCCTCAACTTCAAGCGGCAGGCCAAGGAGGGCCCGGGAAGAGAGCCACCGGTCCTGCCTTGATAGATATGCAAGATAAAGCGCTGTGGTACCGTGGTATCATAGAAGTATATTATCCAGATAGCGGTAAGGAATATATGGAACACCCGACCACGCTTCAAGTAACGCTTCCGTCCAGCGATGGACACCAACTCCAGGTGATGGCAACCCGATTGGGGGTATCTCCGGAAGACCTGGTACGGGTAAGCATTCAAATGCTCATTGCCCAACCACAACAGGATGTCGCAGAAGCAGTAGCTTATGTCCTGAAGAAGAACGCAGAACTCTACCGGAGACTGGCGTAGTACGCTCCCCCTCCCCCCCTTGACAC
>DAOTUF010000340.1:0-4309 GCA_034437495.1 Chloroflexaceae bacterium
GGGAGCCGGAGGTGCTCCAGGAACCAGCACCCCCACGCGTGGTTGAGTCGCTGGAAGAAGCCGCCGCGGAGGTGGGGTATGCCGTGCATCAACCGACAATCTTCCCGACTACCCCGCTCTCGACCGAGCACATGGTCCGCGACAGCGGCTCGGTCCAGTTCCAGGTCAATGTGGATGCCTCGCGGGAGTTGTTGGACCTGCTCGACATTCAGGATGTGACTATTCCAGAGGAACTGGGGGAGCACCCCATAACCGTGGGCGTGTCTGCCTGGGTCGGGTCCGAGTACTCCGGAGAAGACTACCACCTGACGCTGCTCCAGGGCCGCACGCCGGATGTCACCCTGCCCGACGGGGTTGACCTGACGCAGCTTGGCAAGGCCGCCCTGCGGGTGCTCGGGATGACGCCAGAGCAGGCCGAGACCCTGAGCCGCCAGATTGACTGGAGCACGACGCTGATTTTCCCATTCCCGTCGGACATCGACACTGTCAGCCAGGTAACGATTGGCGAGGCACAGGGGTTGCTGATGCGCACGAGCGGCGAGTATGGCCCCAGAGCGCACCAGGCAGAGAGACAGATTTACTGGCAAGTCGGGGAGCGGTTCTACATCCTCCAGGCCAGTGGTAGGGGGTTTGGTGGGGGAACCCTGCTGGAGATAGCCGAGTCGGTTCGCTAAGGGACCGGAGAGTGGGGGGAGAGGAGAGGAGAACAGGCAATGAACTCGCTGGTCATTGAAACGGAAAAGCTCGTCAAGCGCTACGGCCCCAAAACCGCCGTAGCCGACCTCTCCCTCCAGGTACCGCGGGGAGAGGTGTTCGGGTTTCTGGGGCCAAACGGCTCTGGCAAGAGCACGTCGGTCAAGATGCTCCTGGGGTTGGTCAAGCCGGGTGGGGGCAGCGTCCGCGTCCTGGGGCAGGCCCCGGGCCACCCCCCCACGATGGCGCGGATAGGCTTTCTCCCTGAACACTTCCGGTTTCACGAATGGCTCCAGGCGGGGGAACTGCTCGACCTCCATGGGCGGCTCTATGGGATGGACGCGACCACGCGCCGCCGCCGTATCCCCGAACTGCTCGACCTGGTGCGTCTGTCGGAGCATGCCCGACGGCCCCTCTCCGGCTTCTCCAAGGGAATGCTTCAGCGCATCGGTCTGGCGCAGGCACTCCTGAACGCGCCAGACCTGGTGTTTCTCGATGAACCCACTTCGGCGCTCGACCCCTTCGGGCGCAGGCTGGTGCGCAACATTATTCGGGACCTGAAGCAGCAGGGAACGACGGTCTTTCTAAACTCGCACCTGCTTGGAGAAGTTGAGGCTACCTGCGACCGCGTTTCGTTCATCCGGGAGGGGCGGGTGCTGCAAACCCTCTCGCTCAGTGCGTTCCACGCGGAGCGGTTGGTCGTTGCGGTGTGCGTGGACCACGCCTCGCCCGACCTGCTCGCAGCGCTGGAGGGGGTGGCGGAGGGGGGAGTCTCCGTGGTCACGCCTTCTTCTTCCTCTGCTTCGTCTGCACCGCTCCATCCTCCTTCCTCCGTCACGCTGGAACTGTCGCTCCGTGACGAAGCGCTGCTGCCCTCCATTGCCGAGCGGGTGGTGGCTCACGGGGCGCGGCTCTATGCGCTGGTTCCGCGGCGCACCTCCCTCGAACAACTCTTCCTGGAGGTGGTGGGGGAGGAGGATAGCGGGCAATAGGCGCAGGCGGTGAGCAGCCCTACGGCCTGCCCTTGCCCCCCTGGTATGACGGATGCTCCCGGGGCAACCCCATGGATCATGGATCCCTGCTGCCGTCCATCACGGGGTCCATGGGGTCCGGCTTTCCACCATCTCCCGCCGATCCTCTTGCGTCATGCGTCGGAAGTTCCCATCGACCCGATTCAAATAGATGACCTGCTCCCCCACCACCGAGAGCACCAGGTCATTCCGCCCGTCGTCGTTCAGGTCCCGCAGTTCGATGTGGGGCACCTCTCGGCCTGCGTCCCCGAACAGGTACGGCCCCTCCAGCCGGGTCAGGCGGTCCATATCGCTGGCCGGGATGACGAGGATATGAACTTGCCCGTCCAGGTTGAGCGCCAGCGCCAGCGTGGGAGCCTCCGGGCTATCCCCCACAAAGGCGTAGCCGCTGGCCATGGTGAGGTGCGGGTCTCCGTAGCGCATGTCTGCGAGCACCGCCTGCACCCCCGTGAACATGCGCCCCACAAACACGGAGATGGCGAGAAATGCCAGCAGATAGGTCACGAGGGGAAGCACCACGCTTCCCACACCCCGGCGCTCCTCATGAGCAACCTGGAAGGTTCGAGCGGCTTGCGGGGACGTCTCCCTGGTCTCCTTGCCCTTGATGAGATCGCGTATTGCCATTGCCATAGGTATCACCTCCTTTCCGCCGCTGCTTCCCGGGTGATGAGCAGGGAGCAGCACTGCTCATGCCAGAGGCCAGCACGATGATGACGACAACAGGGAACACATGTTCTTTTTCAGACGAAAAAGGAGGGGAAAAAGTTTCATGCCCTGTGGCTACACCGTATCTTCGGCGTCGAGGGACTATCTTTCAGTCGGGAAGATGTGGACTTCGTTGAGCGCCAGCACCCGCTCTTGCGCCGCCAGAATGCCCCCCTCCCCGAGGAGCGGGTCAATAACCCCATTCCCATCGGTGTCGTGCCCATGCAAGAGTTCGTTGAGCAGCCGGTCCATCGTATCAAGGAAGGGGCGGGCTTCGGACTGGGTGTCCGAGGCAATGAGCTTCAAGCCCTGTTGAATGACCTGCTCCGCAGTTTCCTGGCGGCGGTTGCTCATCGCCGTGACCAGGCTGGCCGCGAAGCGCTGGTTGCTGGTAAGGCTGGCTTCTTCCTGGAGCCGACCCATTTCGGCCACCGTCCGGAGCAAATAGCCGCGCACCCCCACGCCATCGCCCGGGTTCTGCGCCTGTCCATCCAGGTTGACATCCCCAAAGTGCTCCCCATCGGCTCCATCGAGGATGTTGATAACGTGTTCGGTGTGCTGTTTGGCTCCGTCAAGATTGCCCGACGTAAGCTCATCCTGGGCAAAGCCCTTGTGCTGAAGCGCGGTCCGGGTCTGTTCTTCGGCCCCGTAGAGGGACCCCTTGCGGTCCTGCCCATCTTCCGCATTCAGCAGGCGCATCGCCTCCTGCCCGACGTCGGTGATAAGCCTGCCCTCAAACCGTATCGTCTCCGCTGGTAGCTGGTTGGGAATGGTTTCTTCGACGCTCACCACAAACTGCCGATAGGTTTCGGGGAGGTTCTGCGGGTGGCTTCCTGCCAGAGAAGCGTACCCATTCAGGACGTCGAGTTGCCCCAGAAAGAGTGCCGCATCCGTCTCCATGGTCTCCCCCACCAGCCACGCATCATAGTGCAGACCGGAGGGAGGGGGAGCCAGGCGGGTCATCTGGAGCAAAAAACCGCCCCCCCGAACCCCACCGGTGCTGGTGGAGAAACGCAAGAATCCGACCCGTCCGGGGACGGTTTCCGCTAGAGCATCGGGAGCTGGCACCTGTTCTCGTTGGGACACCAGCGGGATGGCCGCCAGCGTCAGCGTGTGTTCCCGAGCGGCAACCATCGTTCCCGCGGTGATATCGTCCGCGAGAATGGTATTCAGGTGCTCCTGCAAGTCATCCGCAAAGGGTTGGGCTTCGTCTACGGTATCGGTTGCCAGCAGGGTGAGCGCCCTATCCAGAGCGTTGTCCATCGTTTGCAGGCTGGTGTCAATAGCCGCAGTTGCCAGTTCTGCATGATACTGTCGGTTGGCGGTGGGAGGAACACTGGCAAGCGCCTGCTCAAGGTGCAGGCGGCTTTCTTGCAGGTAGGAGCGAACCCCGAACCCATCGCCCGGGTTTTGCGCCTGCCCGTCCAGGTTGAGGTCCCCAAAGGACTCGCCATCCTCTCCATCCAGGATGTTGACCACGTGCTCGGCGTGTCGTTTGGCTTCGGCCAGGTTGTTTTGCGCCAGCGACTCCTGACTGAAGGTGGTGTGCTGGAGCGCCACGCGCAACTGGTCTTCTGCCCCCACCAGGAAGCCCATTTCGTTGGCTCCCCTGGCCCCACCTGTCGTATCTCGGCAGCGTAGGTTTCGGACAGGCGGCCCGTGAAGGCGAGCGGCCCCCCTGGTTCAGCCCCGGGTGCCCCTTCGCCCCCGTCCGGCTCGATGCTGATACGGACCTCGGTGGTCACGTCGGCCAGGCTGCCGTCCAGACTGCCGCTTCGCGTCAGGTGTTCGTTCTCAAGGTCCAGCGGTCCCATCCGGTGTATACTCCCATCCTGAGCGCGAAGCCACAGTTCGTAGTGGTGCCCGGCGGGAGGTTGGAC
>DAOTUF010000341.1:0-6737 GCA_034437495.1 Chloroflexaceae bacterium
ATGGGGTTGCTGGAGCGCACTGCGGAGGGGGTGCGCCTCACCCGCCGCGGGCGTATGCTCGGCAATCAGGTCTTTGCCGCCTTCCTCTAGAATTCAATCCCCCGCTGCGCGGTCAACCCCCGGTCGGCAAAGGGATGCTTGACCACTGTCATATCCGTTACCAGGTCGGCGTAGTCGATGAGCGCGGGGGGAGCGTGGCGTCCGGTGATGACCAGGTGGAGGCGCTCTGGCTTGCTGGTGCGCAGCCACTCCACCACGGCCTGAGCGTCCAGCCAGCCATAGTGCATCACATAGGTAAACTCATCCAGCAGGAAGATATCATAGGCTCCGCTGGTAATCTTCTGCTTGGCCAGCTCCCACCCGTGGAGCGCCCGGTCCCTGGTTTCGTCCATATCGCGGCTCAGCCAGGTACACCCATCTCCCACCGGGGTCAGCTCAATGCCTATCCGTTCGCACGCGCGGTACTCCCCGTAGCCCGCGGTTTCGCTCTTGATGAACTGGATACCGCCGACCCGCAGGTCGTGGCCCCACGCCCGCAGCAGGAGACCGAGGGCAGCGGTGGTCTTTCCCTTGCCGTTGCCCGTGTTGACGATGACCAGTCCTCCGGCTTGTTCTGCCGTCATTTGTGACACTCCCTCCAGAAACACGCAAGGGATCGGGGGAACGGGGAATCCCCCGACCCCGACCCCCAATCTCCTCACCGGCCCTGTTCGGCCTTTATCTGTGCCATCAACTGCTGCAACTGCGTGAAGGCGGGGCGCGGCGACCAGTCGCCATTGAGGATGCCAAACGACGCCTGCTCGTGGAGCGGCTGCGCAGGGTTGGCCTCGTTCCAGTAGAGCTGCACATCGGGGTGCGCGGGGTCCTGCTGGCGCATCGTTTCAAGGCGCTCCTGCCACGTCACCGCAAAGTTCAGATTCCACAGGAACATGTTGCCAAGCCAGGGGTAGGTATCATAGGAATACTGCACGGCCCCCGTGATGTATTCGGCCTGCTGCTCAAACGACACCTGGTTGCCAAACTCATAGCCCGGGGTGTTGTTGGCCGTGGCCCACCCGAACTCGGTAATCCATATCTGGTGGTCGCCCATCCCGTGCGCTTCCATCACCTCGCGCACGTGCTCAATGTGGCGGTAGTAGAAGGTGCTGTCATCCGTCCATCCCTGCGCCGTGCTCGGGTTGTCGGGCCACAGGGTTTCGGGGGGGTTGGCCGAGCCACCCGGATGCACCGCCTGCACATCAAAATAATCGTGGATGATACCGTCCCGGTAGGTGTACATCGCCTGGTAATATTCCAGGTCCGAAAGGGCAACGTCCGGGCGGGTGAACCCCGTTGACGAAGGCGCTCCCGCCAGCACATAGGCGTTCGGGTTGACACCCTTGATGCGGGTGTAGCATTCCATCAGGATTTCGACGTAGTGTCCTACATCCTCCGGCACGATGGTACCGCCCGTCTCGTGAGCCAGATTCTGCTCGTTCCAGATTTCGTAGGCGTGGATTTTGTCGCCGTAGCGCAGCGCCATCGCCTCGACAAAGTTCCCGAGCGCCGCCGGGTCCTGCGGCAGCCCGTTCATCGGGTTGTAGGGAGCCGGCGACTGCACCACGCTGATGAGCAGCTTGAGGCCGTAGGAATTGGTCGCCTCGACAATGGGGTCAAGCTGGTCCCAGATATATTTGTGCTCCGGCTCAAACATCTCCATGTCTTTCCAGACAATCTGCTGGCGTATCCAGTCGAAGCCCCCATTCCCTGCCAGTTGCAGCGCCCGTTCGTGGTCGGTGTAGTAGAGGTGCGCCACGACCCCGAACTCCAGGTTGGGCGTGCTGAGGGGCTGTCTCGACCCCGCTACGGGTGCTGGCGTGTCAGTAGGGAGCGCTGGTTCTCCCTCGCTCGTACTGGCCGGGGGAGGGGTGGGTTCCTCGGCGGCGGGGGTCTCTTCCCCACCTGTCGCCGCATCTCCCACCCCATCCGCTGGCAGGGTCGCCGTCTCGCTCATCGGCTGTGTGGCGGTCGTCCGGGTGAGCGTGAAGGGGGTTGTTGGCTGAGCTTCGGTGGTGGGAGTGGCTGGTTCATCCCCCGCCGCGCCGCTGGCAACTTCGGTTGCTGGTGGGGGTTGGGGTGGCTCCGTCTCGCTGCCCGTGTCATCTCCACAGGCCGTCAGTCCGACCAGGAGGGACAGCAGCAGCAGCAGGGCCGCGCCCCCGCTCACCAGGCTGGTGGCTCCTCGCCCGAACATCCACAAGTTCATCGGTTTCATCGTTTCCATCGTAAGTATTACTCCATTTGCTGATATGTAGGTGTTTCCAGATACCATACGTTTGCTTTTTCGACAGGGGTCATAGAAGAGAACGTCAAAGATGCCTTCAAGGTTGCACGCTCTGCTACTTTCTCCCCCCTTTTGGGCCTCTCCAGTGCCGGGGGTAGGGAAACCCTCCCGCCGGCGCAGGCCCGGCGGGAAGTCCCCGACCAATAGGTTCCGCTTACTCCTTGGGCATATCCCGAATGGCGTTCCAGGCCGGGCGCGGCGTCCAGTCGCCGTTGATGACCCCGAACGACGCCTGTTCGTGCTGCTCGTTGCCCTGTGCCTTCCAGGGCACCGCAAAGTTGAGCTGCCAGAGGAACATGCCTCCCACCCAGGGAGCATATTCGTAGCGCCCCTTCTCGAAGGCCCGCACAATCCACTGTGCCTGCGTGTCGAGCGAAATCTCGCTGCCATACTCGTAGCCCGGGGTGTTGTTGGCCGTGGCCCACCCGAACTCGGTAATCCACATCTGCATATCGCCCTTCCCGCTGTCTACCATGGCCTGCCGCACATCTTCCACCCGTCGGAAGTAGAATTCGCGGCTGTTGGACCATTCGCCCGGGCCGGGGTTGTCCGGCCACATGGCGTCGGGAGGGTTGTTGTGCCCGCCCGGGTGAACCCCGACCACATCCGCACGGAAGCGGGGGTTGCTGAGCATATTGCGCACGAAGACCGAGTCGCTCATCGCAATGTCGGCGCGGTTGGTCTCGGTCGAGGTGGGGCCGCCGCTGACCACGATGGCGTAGGGGTCTCCCCGCTTGATGGCATAGTAGGCATCGTGCAGCATGTCTACATAGTAATCGGCACTGGCAACCTGCCCCCCGACACCCCCGTCGCGGCTGCAATCGCCCCCATTCTCGCACGCACGGTTCTGCTCGTTCCAGATTTCATAGGCCTGGACCTTGCCGCGGTAGCGAGCCGCCATATCTCCCATAAAGTTGGCAAAGGTGCTGAAGTGCTCGCGGGCGGGCATACCGTGGGAGCCGTTGGAGGTGGCCCAGGGTGGCGACTGCACCACCGAAAGCAGCAGCTTCATATCAGCGTTGTGCACATCCTCGACAATATCATCCAGCTCGCCCCAATAGATCTCGCGGGAGATATCCTGCAAATCCTTCCAGGCAATCTGCTGGCGTATCCAGCGCACGCCCGAATCTTTGGCCATCTGGAGCACCCGCTTGCGGTCCTGCCAGTCGGCCATATCGTGAAACAGCATGGCATTGTAGCCATAGGCAAAGGAAGTGGGCAAGGCATGCTGCACGTCAACCGGCTCAAACGTGCGGTTCCCCTCGTGGTGCGCGTCCCGATATTCATTGCCAAGCAAGCCGAGCAGCACCCGATACTGCGGGTCGGGTTCGTTGGGGTGCCACTCCATCCGCTGGCGCTCAAAGTACTGCACCCAGTAGCTCTGTCCGTCGGCCTGGTTCACCTCCTGAAACTGTTCGGAGATGGGGTAGCCGAACACGCTGAGGCCGCCGTTCTGCTCAAAGAAGGTCCGGAAGGGGGCCGGCTCATTGCGCAGGGTGTGCTGCGTTTCGGCCATCCAGGTCCCGTCACCGGGGTCTCCCACCGGGCGAAACGGCTCCTCATTCTCGCGGCCTTGCGCCGCCAGACGCCCCATCAGACGACCAAGCACATAATACTGCTGGTCCTCGGTGCTGAAGTTCTCGGGGTGCTCTTCCAGAACAGCCCGCTCGAAATACTGGACGCGGTAGAACTCGCCCGGGTTGGTAAAACTCTCTTCAACGAAGGGCTGCGAGATGGGCAACCCCAGAACAAACAGCGCGTTGGGGGTCTTCTTCCAGGTCTCCAGAAACCAGTTAACTGCCGAATGGCCCGTTTCGGAGAAGTAGCGAGCCTGGTAGGGGGGGAAAGTTTCGGCCACCCCCTGCTGCGCCCGGCTCGAAAAGGGCCAGATGGCCAGCATCGCGACCACCGCCAGGAGCACGAGCGCGTGAATGGAACGTTTTCGCACGATTCTTACCTCCTGATAATGTAGTGATAGGGGGGCAGGTGGCGCTCTCTCGTAGAACGACAGAAGCCAGGAATTACCACCCCTGCTTTCTTTGTTGTATCGTTACGCTTTGGAAGATACCATGTTCTCAACCTGTCTTTGATTATAGCAGCAATAGCGTGACAAAGACCTGAACGTTCGGTGAGCGCTGCGTGAGCGCTGCGTGAGATGGGTTGCAGGGTTCCCGCTGATGGCTGCCAATGGAGTAGTATACCACAGGCCCTCGTATCCAGGGGGAACCCGATGGGGAAGGCGGGAAGGCTCCGCCGCCACTGCCCCGCTCTGCCACCGGGACCATCACGGACCCCCGGACTCAGGGTATAATACAGGGAGTTTTCTGCCGTGAAAGAGATTGAGAAATCGGGCAGCTTATGACAAAGACCCTGCGACAGGTCGGCAACTACCTTCTCGAACGCGAAATCGGACGTGGTGCAACCAGCGAGGTCTGGATGGGGCGGCATGCCTACCTCGAACGCCAGGTTGCGGTCAAGCTCCTTATGACCCAGGACGATGAGACGGTCCAGCGCTTCAACCGCGAAGCCAGCCTTATCAGTTCGCTGCACCACCCCAACATTGTGCAGATCTACGACCACGGCTATCACGCGCCCTTCTTCTATTCGGTGCTGGAATACATCCACGGGTGTTCGCTGCAAAAGCTGCTCGACCGTATTCACCGGCTCGATTTTGCCGATGCCCTGGACATCTTCAAGCAGATTGCCGACGCCCTGGACTACGCCCACAGTCGGGGCATCGTCCACCGCGACGTGTCACCGGGCAATGTGCTGGTGGAAGATGAGACGGGCCGTGCGCTCCTCACCGACTTTGGCATTGCCCGCGACCTTTCGCACACCATGACCGTTGACAGCCGCGTGATGGGGACACCGGGCTACTGGTCGCCCGAACACGCCCGCTCCGCCACCGAAGTCACCCACCTCTCCGATATCTACGGTCTGGGGGTGGTGCTGTATGTGATGTTGAGCGGAGACCTGCCCTGGGACACCGTTTCGTCTCTCCCCGCTGCCACCTTCGACCCGCCAGTTCCCCTCAAGGAGCGCGGGGTCCATTCGCTCCCCCGCGAGGTTGACCGCGTTATCCAGATTATGCTAGCGCTCAACCCCCACAAGCGCTATCCTTCGGCCCGCTCCGCCGTAGACGAACTGGAACGCATCTGGACGCGACATCACGCCGTGACCCAGGTCTTCAACCGCGAATCCGCAGATGGGGCCCCTTCTGGTAGCCCCCTGCCGGGCAGCGCTCACGGTCGTGATAACCAGAACCAGAACCAGCATCAGGGGAATGAGTTTCAGGCCACCGGGATTGAACCGAACGAGGTGGAAATGGTGCTCGGGTCGGAGCTAATGCGGTCCCCCATCACGCAGGCGCACGAACGCGCCCGCACCCTGGCCCAACCCGCCGAAATCGCCCGGCTGCTCGATGAATGGGCCTGCCGCGGCTTTCGCAAGGGGGTCTTCCGGCTCCACCTACCGGGGCGGCTCGCCCGAATGCACACGGTCAGCAGTCGCAACATCTACTTCTACACGATGCGGGTGCTCTATGAGCAGCGCGGGCAGCCGCAGCTCATCGAAGAACCGGACCTCCAGGCGCAGACCTTTCCCCTGGAGCCAGAACAAGACCACTGGCAGGTTCCGCTCCCGCCCGTACAGGGGTTTGGCAACGAACCCGGCGGGCAGGTGCTCATCCCCGGCTCGTCGCGGATTGTGAGCTGTAAGACCTGCGACGGCAAGGGGAAAATCCTGTGCAAGCGCTGCAAAGGTCAGGGGCGCGTCCACGTGAAACGGACAGTGCCAGTGGTCCCCGAGGACGAAGGCCAGGGCGAGGGCGAAGGCGAGGGGGGAACAGGCAAGAAAGCCTCCTCGGAAGAGCGCCACCGCGGGACCCGAAAGGCAGCGCCCCGCTCTGCCCGCCGCAACCCCCGCCATTCCCGCCTTCCTGCGGCCCATTCCAGACGCGCTTCGAAGCAGACCGAACCCGCTCCAGAGGCCGATACGGAGACTACCCCCCGGACCCGCACCGAGCACGTGCTGGTGCCCTGCCCGGAGTGCAGCGGACGCGGCGGTCTCCCCTGCGACCACTGTGCCGCCACCGGGCGGATGGTGCAGCGCAAAGCCTTTCGGTGGCAGCGTATTACGCACACCCTCGAAGACCACGACGACCTGTCGGGGATTGACAAGCGGTGGCTGCGCCGCACCTGCCAGGCACAGGAAATCTACCGCGAACGGGTGTTGAGCGATGCCCAGACAAAGCCCGGCCCCTTCCACCCCGAATGGGCGGAGGTGCCGCGGCTCCACGCGCTGATGGAGCAGGCCAGCGCGGTCACGGGCGACCAGGCCCGCCTTGTGCTCAGCGAAGTAACCATTTCGATGATACCCCTCACCGATGTGACCTTCGACCTGGGGAACGTCGAGC
>DAOTUF010000342.1:0-9327 GCA_034437495.1 Chloroflexaceae bacterium
GTTCGTAGGCCGTCCGAAACTGGGGGAGGTTTCTGGCTCCCAGGAGGGGGCGGTTCTTGGTGCGAATGACGTGGTCGGGGGTGGCGGGGCCTTGCTGCGAAAGAGCCGCCACGTCGCTGTGCTGCACAAAGGCCATCGCCTGCGGGTCGGTGTGGGTCGCCATCAGGAGGGGAGACCCCGCCACCGTGGAGACCTCCTGACGCAGGTGGGCCAGGTCGTGGCGCGTTGCCTGAGCCGGGGTGGGGGGGGAAGGGAGCGAGATGTGCCACGCTCCGTGTCGCTCAAGGTACTCTTCGGCCCGGCTAACGAGATCGATGGTTCGTTCGTAGGCTTCCCGGGCGCTCTTGCCAAACGTGAAGAGGCCATGGTGCATGAGCACCATCCCGATGGTCTGGTCTCCAGACTGGGAGGCAAAGATGTGCGCACACGCCTTTGCAATGGGGAACCCCGACCGTCGGTAGGGGACAATCACCACCCGGTCGCCGTACATATCCCGCACGCGCTCCATCCCGGATGGCGTGCTGCCCACCGCGAGCAGCGCATCGGGGTGGGTGTGGTCGACGTAGGTATGGGGCAGAACCGCGTGCAGGGGGGTTTCGACCGAGGGGGCAGGAGCGCTGGCATCTGCCACGGCCCCCTTGAGCGCGTTCTGCCACTGCGTGTCGGAAACGGTGGTGAGTTGGAGCAGACGAACCAGCGGCTCCAACCGTACGGGCGTGAAACCCGACGCCTCGATGGTCGCCAGGTTGGAGCCACTCCCCTTGATATAAAGTATGGTTTCTTCCTCGCCAAAGAGGTTCGTTTCGCGCATCTTGACCGATGTGTTGCCCCCGCCGTGCAGCACCAGGCTCCTTTCCTGTCCGAGCAACCGCGATGTGTAGACGCGTTGCGCGAGGGGACCGACGTGGGCCGCGGCTTCTCGTTCATCCCAGAGGCTTTGCATACGTGCTCGCTTTCATCTCAAACATATCTGGGCGAAGATCCCTTCCCGCAGGGTTCGGCCCCGCGGGAGGGATGGTTTGCTCCTCATCCGGGCTTCGGTTGCTCTGCGAGGGCTATTCCGTTTCCAGTTCTTGCAACCGCTGTTCGGCCAGTTCTTGCAACCGCGGTTCGTCAGCGATTTCCGCGACGGTCTCGAAATCCGCCTTTGCATGGTCCATCTCGCCAAGGTTCTGGTAGATGACGCCGCGGTTGTAGTAGGCCGCCGAAAACTCGGGGTTGATGGAAATGGCCGCGTCAAGGTCGGTGATGGCCCGTTCGGTGTCGCCTCTGCCGTAGTAGGCAGACCCACGCGCCGCATACGCATCGGCAAATTCGGGTTCCATCACAATGGCCTGGGTGTAGGCGTCGATGGCCTCGTCAAACTTCTTTTCGCGGTAATACGCAAGCCCCTGCTCGTAGGCAGCGGTGGCTTCGGCCATTGCTTCGTCGGTAGCTTCGTCGGTGGCCTCTTCCGTCTCTTCTCCTTCTTCTCCCTCCTCGGTTTCCTCTGCTTCTGGTTCAGCGGTGGGGAGCGGGGTGGGCAATGCTGCTGCTGCTTCCCCTTCTTCGGCCTCTTCCGTCTCTTCCCCTTCTTCTCCCTCCTCGGCTTCCTCTGCTTCTGGTTCAGCGGTGGGGAGCGGGGTGGGCAGTGCTGCCGCGGTTTCCTCTTCCTCTTCGTCAGCCTCTTCCGTCTCTTCCCCTGCTGCTTCCTCGGCTTCTTCGGCCTCAGCCTCCTCTTCGGTGTCTGCCGTCTCTGCGGTCTCCTCCGTAGGTTCCACCGCCGCCGCTTCCTCACCCTCCTCATCTTCCTCTGGGGCTTCTTCGGTCACGCCCAGAGACCGGAGCTGTTCTCTGGCCTGCTGCTGCCAGTGCGGGGTATCTTCAAACTCCAACACCTTCTGAAAATCGGCAATGGCCCGTTCGGTTTCGCCCTGGTGCTGGTAGACCAGACCGCGGTTGTAGTAGGCTCCGGTTGATTCGTCGTTGAGCGAGAGGGCGGTGTTGAAATCGTCAAGCGCCTGCTGATAGTCTTCCGTCATGTAATAGATGGCTCCGCGCCCGGTGTATGCCTCTGCGTAGTCGGGGTCGAGCGAGATAGCCTTGTTGTAGTCGGCAATGGCGCTTTCCGCATCGCCAACGTTGGCATAGGCACTCCCACGATTGACAAAAAGGTCTGGATTATCCGGCTCCAGGTCAATCGCGTGGCTAAAATCCGTGATGGCTCGCTCAAAATCCCCCTTATTGTAGGAAACAATCCCGCGGTCGAGGTAGGCATCTGCACTGTCCAGTTCATCGAATGCAGGGGACTCGGTGGCCTGGTCTTCCGTCCCGGCGGGGGCGGGGGTTTGCCGTGGGAGCGACCCCACACATGCTCCCAGAACAAGAACGAATACCACCACAATCCCTGGAATCACAAACCGAAGATGACCCATCGTTCTTTCTCCTCCTGTATCATCCAAACTATTCAATCGCTCAGTTCCTCAATTCCTCATTTGCTCACTCATTCACCTGCACCTGCACCATCCAACGTCCTGACGTTCCTGAAACTTTTTGGAAGCCCGCGGTCCTCCTTGATTTGGTAGGCGGCAAGACTTGGGGATAGGATAGCACAAGCCCGCATTTCAGGCAAAGATGGGGGGACACCTGGCCACAAGAAAGTGGACAGATGTGGGAAGCTGTATCTCGGATGCATTACCCATGCATGTTCGCTCCCTGACTTGTGGTATTGTCAGCGGCAGGTACCCGCGATATCCCGCTTCAGGAGATGTCTATGACCGACTCGCCAACCTGGTGGTCCTGCATACCAGGTAGTGCTGTGCCAGGTAGTGACGAAGGTTTGCCAGCAAAAGCCAGCGATAGCTATAGAACACTACCATTGCAGGACTACCGAACAAAGAAGCTCATTGAAAGACTTTGGCTACCGTTTGGCTATTTTGCGGGGAAAAACACAAAAAGCCATACCTTCTGATACGGCTTTGGAAAGTGGAGCCAACGATGGGACTTGAACCCATGACCTGCTGTTTACGAAACAGCTGCTCTACCAACTGAGCTACGTTGGCAACCACTGTCATTGTATTCCAAAGTTCTGCCGATGTCAAGGGGAAACCGCCCCCCCACCCCATCCCCATAACGCCACATTCCCCGGGAACAGGAAAAAGGGGTATGTGGTATAATGAGGAGCATGGTGTTACCAGCAACCAGGGACGCGCCTTCCTCACCCGGCCAGCAGGAAGAATCCCAAAATAGTAGGTGAAATATTGACAAGCGACCTTTTTTCGCTTATAATAATGGGGCAACTCATGGGTTCTGGTTGGCGCGAAACGAAGCCGGGGCAAGGGGTACCTCTTTCGGGGAAGCATGGCAGCCACAGACGGCAAAACCTCTCCCAGTGTCAGCACGTTGCAACAAATCGCCGCCGTGCTCCAGGTGCCCATCACGGCCTTCTTCGAGACCGATATGCCCCGAGAACCCATCATCTACATGAAGGCCAGCAGCCGTCCGTGCGCCACGTTTGACCATGGCCTGCTGGAAGACCTGGGGCGAGGCATGGCCGACCGAACGCTTGAACCATTCGTCGTCACCCTATCTCCGCAGGCTGGAAGCGGGCCAGACCCCATTGTCCACACCGGCGTCGAATTTGTATTCTGCCTGGAAGGGTGTATCACCTACACCGTTCGAGAACAAACCTATGAGCTTGAACCTGGGGACAGCCTCCTGTTCGAGTCACATCTGCCCCACACCTGGCGCAATGTTGACACGACCGTGGCCAGAGCCATTCTCGTGCTCTGCCCTTCCGACACCCGCGAAAATCCCAGAAAGATTCACTTTTCCCCGGAGCAGATGGGGTATGGAGACGGGGTGTAGCAGGTCTTTCGAGAAACAACACCCTGTCCCTTCTCTCGGGTTGGTCTCTCTGTATTGCCCATTTGGAATGAACGGAATAGCATGAACATGAACCAGCAAGAACTGAACAAACCAGTGAAAATAGCCACCGCTTCGGAAGACGGAACCACCATCAGCCAGCACTTCGGACGAGCACCCTTCTTTGTCGTCGTGACCGTGGAAGACGGCAAGATAACCGCACGGGAAACCCGCGAGAAAACCGGCTGCCACTCCGGTCGGCACGGCTCGCATGGGTCGCACGAAGATGGACATGACCACCACCACGACCATCACCACGACCACCATCACCATCACCACGACCATGGCCATAGTCATGACCATCACGGTGAGCATGGGCATGGGCATGAGCATGGAAGGGGGCACCATTCGCACGGTCGCCACGCGGGAATGGCAGCGGTCATCTCCGACTGCGAAGCCGTCCTGTCTCGCGGGATGGGCACCGGGGCCTACCAGGGCATGCAGGCCAGCGGCATCCGTCTCATCATCACCGACATCGCATCCATTGACGAAGCCGTAGCCGCCTACCTGGAAGGGCACATTGTTGACCATACGGAACGGCTCCATTGAACATATCCCGCTCACTCGTGAAGAAGGGAACGCATCCGGAGCAGTGTCAACGACCCCCTGCTGAAGCAGGTGGCTTGTGAAGCACAAGCCGACGTTGACCAGTTCGCCCGCAAGAGCAGTCGATAGGGAGGTCACGAGACCCTGGGGTGCATTGCCAGCCCCAGGCCCGCTCGCTGGTCGTTAACCAGGTAGACGGTCTCTGCCCGTGCGGTCAGCACGACCAGCCTCCCTATCTGAACGAGGCACCCGTGACCGCCGCAAGGCGAGTGGGTTTGCTGGTCTTCCCGCCGTCAGGCGAAAAACCAGCCCAGGACGACGTTGTGGAATGGTTGGAGCAAAAGAAAGGATGGCGGCGGCGTTTCCTCCACCAGCACGAAGCAGGTGGTTTCCTGCGCCGCCATTTCTATGATTTATGGGCTTGCGCATGAGTAACTGGCAACACTGGCTGTGGCAATGGCTACGGCTCTGGATAATCGCGGGGGGAATAGTCGGTACCCTCCTGGGAACCGGCCCGCTGGCCCCAGTGTGGGCGGATGAACCAGAGAAGCCCCCCATCGTCTATGCCGTGCTGTTCTACTCCCCCACCTGTGGGCACTGCCACCAGGTCATCACCCAGGACCTCCCCCCCCTCTTCGAAACCTATGGAGAACAGTTCGAAGTCATGGGGGTCGATGTTTCGCAGCCCGATGGAAACAACCTGTACAAAGCTGCCGTCGAACGATTCGACATCGCTTCGTTGGGGGTCCCCCTGCTCATCATCGGGGATACCGTGCTGGTCGGCTCTGTAGACATTCCTCAACAACTCCCCGGCCTCATCGAGCAGCACCTTGCCCGGGGTGGAGTAGGTTGGCCAGACATCCCCGGCCTGTCCGATACCCTGGCCGAGATGGAGCAGCACCAGACGGAAACCGCTGTGACTGAACCTGAACCTGAGCCAGACCCCGCCCAGACGCTCGCTCCTGCCCTCTCCCCAACCTCGCCCGCCGGACCCACCCCCGACGAGACACTCGCTCCGACCTCCTCTCCCACGGCCCGGGCAGGTGGCGGGTTGGTTGGCATAGATGGCATAGATGGCATAGACGGCCCGAGTGGGGGAGAAGAAACCTCCCCTCCCGGCCTGTGGGAACGTCTCTCCCGTGACCCGGTGGGCAACGCGCTGGCCGTCCTCGTGCTGATTGGCATGCTCGGCGTGGTCGGGTCTATCGCGCTCACCTTTCGGAGCGGGAAGGCGGCTCCCCCCCCCCGCTGGAAAACGTGGGCCATCCCCTTGCTGTCCCTGGTGGGGGCCGCGGTCGCCGCCTATCTCGCCTACGTGGAGACCGCAGAAGTAACCGCCGTATGCGGGCCAGTGGGCGACTGCAACACCGTCCAGCAGAGCGACTATGCCCGGCTTCTTGGCGTGCTCCCTGTCGGCACCCTGGGGTTGGTCGGCTATGGGGCCATCCTGGTCACGTGGATGGTCGGTCGGCTGGCGCGTGGTTCCCTGTCTCATCTGGCGTGGCTGCTCCTCTTCGGGATGGCGCTGGTTGGTACCCTGTTTTCGCTCTACCTGACCTTCCTCGAACCATTCGTCATCGGGGCAACCTGCGCGTGGTGCCTCACCTCGGCCATCGTGATGACCGTGCTCCTGTGGGTCACAACGCCACTGGGCAAACTGGCAGCTTCTCACCTGCTGACGAGCAGCAAATGACCTGATAATAACCTGACCGTGATCAGGATGATGCTACTGATACGCCTCCCGCAAGGTCGAACCCTGCGGGAGGTTTGTGTTCTGACGGGGAGCGATTCTACAACCAACCGAACATGTGATACCATAGCGATGCAGGAACCTGCGTTGAGCGTTTCACCCGCACGTCCGTGAGGGAACGCAGAACAACGATCTCTCCCTCTCCAATGGGGACCTGGGGACCGCGGTGTTCTCAGGGTCTCGGGGATATTCAGGAGATACCAGAGCGACAGAGAAAGACAGGAGCGAAGACATTGATGGGAGCATCTGAACAACGAACTGCCGAACAGATTGCCGATGAACTTGGAGAAAAGGACCTGGCCAGAGACAAGATACTCCATATTGCCAACCAGTGTGGCCTGGAATTCACCAACGAGCTGTTTGAACAAACCTTGCGGATAGAGGAGGGGGGGGGATTGATGGTCAAAGACCGCAGCCGCCGCCGCACCCCCGGAGGGGTATTCTTCTACCTGGTCAAGGAACGACTGAAAGAAGAACAGCGCTTTGAGGACCTGGACAAGCTCTTTCCGCAGCAGCCACGCGAACAGTCCCACCCCCAACCACCGCCGTTGGTTCCCAGGATGCGCCCGCGCCCACGGGCAGGTACGGCGGCTTCCCCCTCTGCACCGGCGGCTCAGCCACGCCCGACGAGCGCCGGGGCTGGTTCCCCCCCCTCGGTTGCTTCGGGGAGAGGGAGAACAATGGACCAGCACCAGGCCATGGAAACCGTCCGGAGCGCCCTGGGAGATGCCTGCTACAAAGTCAGTGCCAACGTGAAAGAGCAGACCATGACCGTCCGATTTCTCTTTCCGGAGATAGCCCGGTCGCAGTATGCCGAGCATATCGAAACCCTGAAAGCCCGAACCGGCTGGAACATCGTCATCCATCCGCTGCCCCACCAGGGCAAGCTCGCCGAAGTTGCCCGGCAGGTGCTCCCACCATCGCTGCTCATCCTGGGCGACCCGTCCATCCACCAGAACGAGCGGGTGGTTATGATACGCTGCCACGAATACGTTGATGAAGCGGCGTTGCTTCAAGCCCGGGAACAATTTCAGGCAGCCACCGGGTGGGACCTCCAGGTCCGGATAGTCGCCTGAACCAACCTGACCAGACCTGGCCAGACCAGGGCCAGACCAGGGTATGCCAGACCATCGGGAGGGGACAGCAGCCTGCGCCTTCGGGCTTTGTCCTTCGGGCTTCGTCCTTCGGGCAAGGTCAGGGTCCCCTCTCTCCCGCACAGCAGGAGCAAGCAAGCCATGCGAATCATTCCGGGCTATCAGATGACCGAAAAGCTCTATGAGAGCAGCAATTCCCTCATCTATCGATGCCACCGCATCGATGATGATCGGCCGGTCATTCTCAAGGTCCTCAAAGAAGCCTACCCATCTCCAGAGCTGATTGCCTGGTTTACCCGAGAATATGAGGTGATGCGCAGCCTGCAAACCATTCCAGGCGTTATCACCGTGTATAGCCTCGAAACCGACCAGCACCACTGGGTCATGGTCCAGGAAGATTTTGGGGGGGAGTCGCTGCGCCGCCTCGGTCTCATAGGGACCATCACCATCGGAGATTTCCTGAAAATCGCGGTGGACATCACCGAAGCCCTGGGATGCATCCACCAGCAGCACGTCATGCACAAAGACATCAACCCCGCGAACATTGCCCTGAACCCCACGACGGGCGAGGTCAAGCTGATCGACTTCGGCATCGCCACCGTGCTCTCGCGGGAAAACCCGACCTTCCTCAGTCCCAACGTGCTCGAAGGCACTCTGGCCTACCTCTCGCCAGAGCAAACGGGCCGCATGAACCGGGCCATGGACTACCGCACCGACTTCTACTCGCTAGGTGTCACCTTCTACGAACTGCTGACCGGTCAACTCCCCTTCGTCACGGATGACGTGCTGGAGATGGTCCACAGCCACATCGCCCGACAACCCGTGCCGCCCCACCACCTCAAGCCGGACATTCCCGAAACCATTTCGGCCATTATCCTGAAACTGATGGCCAAAAACGCCGAAGACCGCTACCAATCGGCCTATGGCCTGAATGCCGACCTGGAAGCGTGCCTGGTGCAGTGGCAAACCACCGGCATAATCAAGCTCTTTCCGCCCGGGCAATACGATCTCTCGGACCGCTTCCTCATCCCCCAGAAGCTCTATGGGCGAGAAGCCGAAATCACGGCGCTGCTGGCAGCGTTTGAGCGGGTGAGCCAGGGAGCCAGCGAAATGATGCTGGTGACGGGTCCGGCGGGGGTCGGAAAATCGGCCCTCGTGCAAGAACTCCACAAGCCCATCACGCACCGGCGCGGCTATTTCGTCACGGGAAAATTCGACCAGTTTCAGCGCGATACCCCCTACTCCGCCATCATCCAGGCATTGCGCGTGCTTATCCAGCATATCCTGACCGAACCTGAACAGCACATCGCGGCCTGGCGGAAAAAACTGCTCGGGGTGGTCGGCACCAACGGGCAGGTCATCATGGAAGTTATCCCCGAAATTGAACTCATCATCGGGGTTCAGCCGGAGGTGGTGTCGCTCGGCCCCGCCGAAACCCGCAACCGCTTTCATCTGGTGATGCAAAATTTCATCACCGCCTTTACCCGCCCGGAGCACCCTCTCGTCATCTTCCTGGACGACTTGCAGTGGGCTGATGTCTCATCGTTGAAGCTGCTCGAACTGCTCATGACCTCCCCCTACCGGCACGACCTGTTCCTGATTGGAGCCTATCGGGACAACGAAGTAGGGGCCGGGCACCCGCTCCTGGTCACGATAGAGGCGATGACCGGGGCCGGAGCCGCCATGCAGCACTTGCGGTTGCGCCCGCTGGATGAGCAGGCCGTGAGCTACCTGGTCGCGGAAACGCTGCACAGCCACCCCGACCGCACCGGCCCCCTGGCAGAACTGCTGGTCGAAAAGACTGACGGGAACCCCTTCTTCCTGAACGAGTTTTTGAAATCGCTCTATGTCGATGAATTCATCTCGTTTAACTACGAACAGGGGCGCTGGCAATGGGACCTGGAGCATATCCGGGCGCAGGAGATGACCAACAACGTGGTCGAACTGATGGCCAACAAAATCCAGCAGCTTGCGCCATCCACGCGGGCCGTGATGAAGCTTGCCGCCTGCATTGGCAACCAGTTCGACCTGACC
>DAOTUF010000343.1:0-2409 GCA_034437495.1 Chloroflexaceae bacterium
ACGTAAAAGACGCTTGTGGACTGCGTGTAAGCCCTTCAAGTGAGAAGGCGATGCAGGTGGAAGCAGGAATTTTGGAAATGGACAAAGCGTACTTTCGAGTACATTTGAACACAAAGAAAGTAGCAGGAAGGTATGACCAGTCTGACTATTGAATTACCCCCGGAGGTCTACGAGCGCCTGCACATTGAGGCGCAGCAGCAGGGCAAAGCCGAACACCTCCTGGTAGAAGAGATACTCGCGGGACAGTTGCTCTCGGACGCCGCCCCGGGGGTTCCGTTGTATCTCGTTCTGTCGCAGCAGATTCGGGCGATTTCGGCAAGGGTCCCCATTGATGATCTGGTTTTTCCTGGGGATGCATCTCCCGAAGAGACCATTGCGCTCTTGCGGTCCTGGTCAGAAGAGGAGACCGAGGAAGATGAGGATGCCGAATCCTGGGAGGACGTGCTGCGTTCCATTGATGCCCATCGTACCTCGTATCGGAAACTCTTTCCAGACCTGGAAGAACCAGCATGAACCGCTTTGTCCTGCTTGATGCTGGCCCCCTGGGATTGGTAACCGGGCCGGGAAGAAACCCGGAGGCAAACGGGTGCCGAGACTGGTTGGAGGATTTGCTTGCTGCGGGTGTGGAGGTGCGCGTCCCCGATATTGCTGATTACGAGGTCCGGCGCGAATTGCTCCGGGCCCGGCGATTCACCGGGATACGACATATTGACCATCTCCGTGCGCGTATCGGGTATCTGGCGGTGACGACTGAGACCCTCTTTCTCGCCGCCGAGTTCTGGGCGCGGCTCCGGCAGCAGGGTTTGCCCACCGCCGACAAAGCTGCCCTCGATAGCGATGTCATTCTGGCAGCGCAAGCCGCATTGTTGCTCGACAAGGGACACTCCGTCGTGGTGGCTACGACCAATGTCGGACACCTGGCGCGGCTCGTTCCTGCCGACCTCTGGCAGCATATCACGGGGGAGGAGTCAACCAGGAGTGGAATGGGATGAACTGCCCTGGACTGGTACCGTTTATACATCAGAGAGGCTTGCTCTATGCAACAACCCATCCCTTCCCCAGACCACCCGCGCCGCCGGTGGTTCAGAGGGGTCATCATCACGATCATAGGACTGGTGGGGATGCTGGCGAGCAGCTATGTGATTATTCCTACGATAGCGGCCCTGGTTCTCACTGTCCCCCCCCGTCAACCCATCGTTGGCAACCCGAAGGAGGGTGCGGGCCTTGACTACCAGGATATCACCTTCCCTGCCCGGCACGATGGTGTGCCCATTTCGGCGTGGTTCATCCCTCGCCCCGACAGCCAGCAGGTCGTGGTGCTGGTGCATGGCAAGGGGATGTGCCGCACCTGCGAGTTTGACGGGCAATTCCTGACCTTTGCGGCGGCCCTGCACCGGCGCGGCTTCAACACGCTGATGCTGGACCTGCGCGGCCACGGGAAGAGCGGCGATGGGCGCTTTACCTATGCTATCCGCGAGCGATGGGACGTGCAGGGTGCGGTAGACTGGCTTCTCGCGCAGGGGTTCGAGCCGGGGAACATCGGGGTTCTGGGGGGTTCGATGGGGGCCGCCAGCAGTATCGGGGCCACTGCCGAAGAACCGGCTATCGGGGCGCTCGTGGCCGACAGCTCCTATGCCGATTTTCGTTCCATCCTCGTTCAGGAGTTTCCCAGAGAGAGCTACCTGCCGGGTTTTTTTCTGCCACCCACGCTGGTTGCCGTTCGCCTGCTGGTCGGGGAGGATATCACCCGTTCGCGGCCCGTGGATGAGATAGGAGCCATTGCCCCACGCCCGGTGCTCCTTATCCACGCCCGCGGCGACCGCCTCATCCCCCTCTCCCACGCTGAGCGGTTGGCAAGGGCGCTTCCGGAGTCGCAGCTCTGGATTAGCGATGCAGAACGCCATGTCGGAACCTACAACCACGACCCGGAAGCCTATATTGAGCGCGTTGCCACCTTCTTCGAAGGCAACCTGGGACCAGCAACCAGCGACGATTGATGGCTCTCTTCAGTGCTTACAGCGATTTCAGGATGTTCAGCGTGTTGCGCACGGCCTCTGCCGATTTCTGCACCATCGCTTGCTCTTCGTCATTGAGCGGGAGTTCGATAATCCGCTCAACGCCGCCAGAGCCGAGCACCACCGGTACCCCGAAGTACATGTCTGAGAGGCCATATTCTCCCTCCAGGTAGGCAGCGCAGGGGAGCACCCGCTTCTTGTCGCGGAGTACGGCCTCGACCATCTGGGCGGTGGCAGCAGAGGGCGCGTAGTAGGCGCTGCCGGTCTTCAGCAGGTTCACAATCTCGCCGCCCCCCTTGCGGGTGCGCTGAACAATCGCCTCCAGCCGGTCGGCGGGGATAAACTCGCTCACCGGGATGCCGCCTATGGTGGAGAAGCGTGGGAGCGGCACCAT
>DAOTUF010000344.1:0-10326 GCA_034437495.1 Chloroflexaceae bacterium
CTCCAAAGTGAGACATGGTGCTCAAGAGCGATGGCGGCATGGTGGTGTCGGGAAAGAAGGCAGGCAAACGCCACGCACTCAGCGCTGCGAGGGACCCGAGACCCGCGCTCAGGGTGAGCGGGAGGAGCATCGAGGGGAGCAGGATGCGACCGGGCCGGCGTATCTCGTCCCGCTTGTCCAGCACCGCGTTGATGCCCCACAGCCCGGCCGCCATCAATGCCATGATGGTCATCGGATTGCCCACCCCCACTCCACCTCCCGGGGCTGTGCCTGGTCCGGTCCCTGGTCCTATCCCGACGGCTCCCGTTCCCACCGTCGGCGGGACGAACCACGACCAGACCGCCGCGACGAGCACCACGACCATCCCTCCGTACATCAGGAAGGTGCGCGTGCGCCAGATGCTCCGCGTGCCAACCATGTCATTGAGCATCACCACAATCACCAGGGCTGGAGCCAACCAGTGGGGGTCCAGGGAGACGCGCATGAGCCGTTCCAGGCTGATGTTCAGGTAGAGCGCACTGCCCCACCCGAGCAGGGCTATCAGGGAGAGATGCCCCCCGAGCAGCAGCCAGCCAGTGGCATAGGTGCGCCAGACGGCCCCCCCCGCCCGGACCAGGCTGACCATCCCCCCTCCCCCGGGGATAACCGCGCCGCGCTCAGCACAGGTCAGCACAATGGGCAGAAAGAGCACCAGGGCTGCGAGATACAGGGAGGGGGTCTGGGGGCCGGCCCGGTGCAAGAAGAGGCTCAGCAAAATGAAGATGTTCAGGCCAATGGTCAGGCTGCTCCCGATGGCAACCCCCCGCACCAACCCGACGGTCCGGATAAAGCAAATCGGGGATTGGGGGGCGGCGGGTTGTGCGCCGGATCCCGTGGTCCCGGCCCCCTTCTGGGTGCAGGTGCCTGCGTTCTCCCTGGTGATGTGATTGTTTTTGTCCATACCTCCACCGTGCGGTTCACGCCGGGTCATGTCTTCGCCCGGCCTCTTCCCCGCTCTCTCCGACGGGCAGCCACATTGCTCCGAATCATACCACAGGATTGAACCCCCCAGAGGCCCCAGGCTCTCTGGTATAATACCCGGAAGGCCCATCCCTGACCGCAACCCGATAGCCCTATGCCATGCCTGAATGGTTCAAGATTGTTTGAGGTCTGACCCGTGATAAAGTACCTGCGCGATTGCTCCGCTCTGCCGCTCATCCTGCTCTATGTGGTGGTTTCGAGCCTGTGGTTTGTCATCACCCGGAGCATCATCAACCGCTTCTGGGAGCACCCCCCCGAGGCCCTGGTCATGGTCTTCGTGAGCGATGGGGCCTTTTTGCTTGCCAGTGCGCTGCTGCTCTCTGTCGTCTACCAGCGAACGCGGCGCTGGCACACCCGCACCGAAGCAGAGCTGCGACGGACCCACCGCGCCCTGAAGTCCCTCAGCGAGTGCAACCAGATATTGGTCCGCGCCACCGACGAAACCTCGCTCTTGCAGGAGATATGCCAGAGCATTGTCCAGACGGGAGGCTACCACCTGGCCTGGGTCGGGTTTGCCGAACAGGGTGGGAACCGACGGGTACGCCCGGTGGCGCAGGCCGGGTACGACGAGGGCTACCTCGAAGCGGCCCATATCACCTGGGACGAAACCGAATGGGGCCGCAGCCCGGTGGGGACCGCCATACGGACCGGCCAGCCGGCCATTGCCCGCAATATCCGAACCGACCCCGACTTTGCGCCCTGGCGCGAGGATGCGCTCCGACGGGGCTATGCCTCCTCCATTGCGCTGCCGCTGGCCTCACCCGGCGAGACGGACGACCACCGGCCCGATGTTCACCCTCCCGCTCTCGCTCTGCGGGGGATGCTGGCTATCTATGCGCAGGAGCCGGACGCCTTCGACGCAGCGGAGATAGACCTGCTCACGGAGCTTGCCAGCGACCTGGCCTATGGTGTCGGGGCGCTGCGCACCCGCGCCGAACACCGCCGCATCGAATCCCGCCTGACGAATATCCTGGAGATAGCCGCCGATGCCATCATCGCGGTTGATGCGCACCACCGCGTGCTGCTCTTCAACCCGGCAGCCGAGCTTATCTTTGGCTACCGCCGCCACGAAATCGAAGGAAAGCCGTTTGACATGCTGCTCATGCCATCTTCGGTAGATACGTACGACGCCTATGTGCAGGAGGTGGTCAGCCTGACCAGGGCGCAGCGCAGCGGGGCCTACTGCGAGGTGCTGGCCCGCCGACGGTGGCACACGCCGTTTCCTGCCGAGCTTTCGATGGCGGCATCGAGCCAGCATGGGACCATGACCTTCACTATTATTGTCCGCGATATTACCGACCGCAAGCAGGCGGAGGACGAACTTATCGCCTCGCGAGACCAGATTCGGACTATTTTGGAGAGCATTACCGATGCCTTCTTTTCGCTCGACCCGGAGTGGCGGTTTGTGTATACCAATCGGGAGGCCGAGCGGTTGCTCCGCAAGAGCCGCGCCGAACTCCTGGGACAGAATGTCTGGGAGGTGTTTTCGGATGCCGTGGAGACCGATTTCTACCGCCAGTACCACCGGGCGATGGAGCAGCAGGTCTCGACCACCGCAGAAGACTACTACGCGCCCCTGGCAACCTGGTTTGAAGCCCATGCCTACCCCTCCCCGGATGGCCTCTCGGTCTACTTCCGCGACATTACCGAGCGTAAGCAGGCCGAGCAGGAACTCCACCGCGTGAACCGGGCGCTCCGAACTCTCAGCGAGTGCAATCAAGTGCTGGTGCGGGCGACGGACGAATCGACCTTCTTGCACCAGATATGCCAGCGCATTGTCCACGTCGGGGGCTACCCTCTGGCCTGGGTCGGGTTTGCCGAATCACACGGTGAGCGGCGTATCTTCCCCGTGGCGCAGACCGGTGATGAACATGGATACGTCGAATCGCTCTACGTTACCTGGTCGGACACGGAGTGGGGGCGGGGGCCGACCGGAACAGCGGTCCGCACCGGGCACCTCCAGGTCGTCCGCCACATGCAGACCGACCCTCACTACCACCTCTGGCGCGAAAATGCGCTTCAGCGCGGTTTTGCTTCCTCCATCGCGCTGCCACTCATCTATCCCGACCACGAGCACCCCGACCACGAGCACCTGGCCCAGGAGCAGGGAGCAGAGGAGGGCGAGAAGGAGAAAGGGGGAACCCATGCGTGGCAAGACCCCGTCCGCATCGCTCTGCGGGGCGCTCTGAACATCTACTCAAACGAGCCGGACGCTTTCGATACCGCGGAGATAGACCTGCTCAAAGAGCTTGCCAGCGACCTGGTGTATGGCATTGTGGCGCTGCGCGTGCGCAACCAGCACCGCCGCGCCGAGGAGCAGCTACGCTATCAGAAGACCCTGCTGGAGTGTCAGAACGAAGCGGCCATTGATGGTATCCTGGTGACGTCGAGCAACCGCGAGTGGCTTTCGTTCAACCGCCGCTTTGTCGAGATATGGGGACTATCGGACCGGGTGGTGGCATCCCGCCACAGCCAGACTGCGGTGAACTCGGTGCTCCGCAATGTCGTGGACACGGACGCCTTCCAGGGGAAAATCCGCTATCTCTACGAGCACCCGCAGGAGACGAGTTGGGATGAAGTTGTGCTGCGGGATGGGCGTATTCTCGAACGGTATACGGCCCCGGTTGCCGATGCACGCGGGACATCCTACGGGCGGGTGTGGTTCTACCGGGATGTCAGCGAGAGCAGGCGGCTGTTCCACGAGGTCCGCGTTGCCCACGAACGCCTGCAATCGCTTTCGCGCCGCCTGGTCGAGGCGCAGGAGACCGAACGCCGCCACATTGCCCGCGAACTCCACGACGAAATCGGGCAGGCGCTCACCGGCCTGCACCTGCTGCTCGATATGACCAACCGCCTGTCCATGTCGGAGCCGGTACAAAAGAACCTGCACGAGGCGAGGAACCTGGTCAATGAACTGATGGCCCAGGTGCGCGAGATGTCGCTCGACCTCCGCCCGGCGATGCTGGACGACCTGGGGTTGCTGCCCACGCTGCGCTGGTTTTTCCGCCGCTATACGACCCAGACCGATATTCGCGTGCAGTTCAGGCACACCGATATGGAGCAGCGCTTTGCGTCGGAGGTCGAAACGGTGGTCTACCGCCTGGTGCAGGAAGCCCTGACCAACGTGGCTCGCTACGCCGGGGTGAATGAAGCCACCGTGCGCCTCTGGAGCGACCCGGACACGGTGGGGGTCCAGGTCGAAGACCAGGGAAAGGGGTTTGACCCGGAGGTCGTCCTTGCACGGGCGACCTCCAGCGGTCTGGCAGGAATGCGTGAGCGGGTCGTGCTGCTCGGGGGCGACCTGACGATAGAGTCAACACCGGGTGGTGGAACGTGCCTGGTGGCCGAACTTCCGCTCGGTGTTGGTCGTACTGGCGATATGGGTATCGGCGGGAATGGGTAACACCTGGGTAATCGCCCGCTCAAGCTGATGGGCCGCATCTTGCCGAAAGAAATCTCTCTTGAAGAGGTAGTCATCTGCCCCCAGTTCTAGCGCCTTCTGCACCTCGTGGTCACTGTCGCATTCGCTCAGAATGAGCACGGGGATAGTCGCCGTGGAGTGGTGTCGTTTGAGGCGCTCCAATACCTGAAAGCCATTCATTGTGGGCAAGTTGAGGTCGAGCAGTATGAGATGGGGCATCTGGGAGCAGGCTTCGTGCCACCCCTTCTTCCCATCATCGGCAAGGTGGACCCGATAGCCCAGACAGCTCAGGAGGAGCCAGAAACGGAGAGCCTGACTACGGCTGTCTTCAATCAGTAAAATGGAGGTATCCTGTCCGGTTGGCATCATTGCACACCCTTGCTGATATATTGACAAAAGAGCAATAAAAAGCTCATCCAGAAACCGTTGCCAGGTGCTTTATCAGGGGAGGATGCTTACGTGGCTTCTGGATAAGCCTTTCGATATATGATCTCGGACGCATGAACGAGATTTGTTGGTCCTCAGTATACGGCACCGCACCGTTCCGAAGCTATGCGTAGGTCTACGTAAAACCGGTGCCGTAGAACTACGTAGTTCTCTTCATTTCCCCGGCCCCCTACCGCCGAGCCTTCTTTTTGCGCTTCCTGGGCGCGGCCTCGCCGTCGCGGTCGCTGGCTCCAGACGGCGAGCCAACGGAGGAAGCAGACGAACCTTTCGCTCCCCGCGCTACCGGTGGGCGGCGAGCAGGTTTCCCCCGCGGTGCGCCGGCTCCGTTCCCGTTTCCGCTGCTGGTCGTCCCGACGGCCACCTCCTCATCCTGGTGGTCCCCATCAGGGCTACCAGGGCCGCCAGAGCTATCCGCGCTGCGCCCTCGCTGCACCTGTTTGCGCGTTTTGGGAGTGCTCTGGCCGTGGCAGTGTTTATATTTCTTGCCGCTCCCGCACGGGCACGGGTCGTTCGGGCCGACTTTGGGCATCTCGCGGCGGACCGTCTGCCCGGCCTTGTGGCGTTCGGTGTCCCGCCCGGTGCTTACCAGTTCGTAGCCAGCGCGGGCGGCCTGTTCCTGTCGAGCCAGTTCCCGCCGATACTCTTCCACATAGCTCCAGTATTCGGGGAGTTGGTGGAAGAACTTGCGCACCACGGTCTGGTCAATGCTGGTCAGCAGTTCGTTGAACATGCGGTAGCCCTGGGTCTGATATTGCACCAGGGGGTCGCGCTGTCCGATGGCCTGCAATCCGATGCCCTGGCGCAGGTGTTCCATAGCCGTCAGATATTCCTGCCACTCGCGGTCAATGTTCTGGAGCATCAACGTGCGTTGGAACTGGTTCAACTGCTCGTCCCCAATGATGCGCCGCCAGTGGTTGAAGGTCTGGCTGAGCACCTCGAACAGCATAGCGCGGATAGCTTCGGCATCGAGCTGGTCCAGCACATCCCCCACCAGGTCCATTCCATAGCTCAAGATGGAGTTGAGGATCTCGTTGCGCTCGCTGGCCGCGAGGGGTGAGGACGAGCCAGCAAGGGGCGACAGTTCGTTGGAGAGCGTTTCAATCGCGTCTTGCTGGATAGAATCCTGCTCCTCTTCTGGCAAGCCAGCGGTGATGTGCCACAACCGTTCGCGGTAGAGCGCGATGTAGTGTTCGCGTTTCTGTTCCCGTTCGGTCTGGGAAGGGGTGTGGCGCAGCACCTCCTGTGGAGCGGGGAGGATGGGCAGCAGCGAAAACAGTTCCCGCGTCAGCAGGTCAATATGGTGTCCCTCCTCGCGGTTGTGCGGGATGTACGCCTCCAACGCCCGCTGGAGGCGGTCAGGCGACAGACCGGCCAGACGAGCCACCTCCTCTGCCTGGTCCTCGTCCTCGTCCTCGTCCTGGGGTTGGATTTCGGGCAGAATAGTTTGCAGGCGGCGCTGCACCAACGAGACGTTGACCTCGTCCGTAGCGGGGTTGGTGGCCTCGGCAATGGCTTCGTTGATTTGCCCCTGGAGCCACGTTTCGTAGCCGGTCAGGTATTGCTCCAGAAGGCGGTCTATCTCCTTGCCGAACAGCTCTTTGATGCGGTCTTCCAGGTCGCCCCCGCGCTGCTCGCGCCAGAGTTCGTGGACATACTGCCGCGCCTCATCGTAGCTCGCCTCGCTCAGGGTCGCTTCGGCATCGTCGGGCACATCCAGCACATCCCACAGTTCATCGACAAACACCGGGATGGAGTGGCGCTGCTGGTCTTTGATGAGCGGCAGCAGCAGCGTCGGGAGTTCCTGGTCGCTGGCCTCTCGCAGGCGGGCAACCTCGAACGGGACATCGGGAAGCAGCCGCGTGAGCCGTCCCCGCACCACCGCTTCATCCAGCGCCATTGTCGCGTGCAGTTCGTCCCGGATTTCCGAGAACAGCACCTCGGGGTGAAAGTACCGCGCCAGCAGTTCTTCCATACGGTGCTGGTCTCTGGCCTCTTCCAGGATGCGGCGGCGGCGGGTGTAGATAACCTCGCGCTGCCGGTTCATCACGTCGTCGTATTCGACGGTGTGCTTGCGGATATCGAAGTTATACCCTTCCACGCGGGTCTGGGCCCCTTCGATGCTTTTGCTGATGAACTTGTGCTCAATGGCCATATCATCTTCGACGCCGAGCCGCTCCATCACCCCGCGGATAGCGTCCATGCGCCCGAACCGTTTCATCAGTTCGTCTTCCAGCGAGAGGTAGAAGCGGGAGGAGCCGGGGTCGCCCTGTCGTCCGGAGCGCCCACGAAGCTGGTTGTCGATGCGGCGGGCTTCGTGGCGTTCGGTGCCAACGACGTGCAGCCCCCCCACCGCCTTGATTTGCTCGTGGTTTTCCTCGCACTCGCGCTGGATACGTGCGATATCATCGAGGTAGTCGAGCTTCAGGCCGGGCGTCTCGCGGACGAGCGCGTGGGCTTCGTCCGTCTCTCCGTGCAGCACCAGTTGCACCAGCCGGGCGCGGGCGGTGTAGATGCGGTCGAAGAGTTTGCCCGCCAGGAAGTCGGGCCGGTCGCGGCGGTATTCGCGGTAGGTCTTGCAGTCGGCATACATGTGCTGGATTTCAACGATGTATTCTTCGTTCAGTTCGTCGTAGTCCCGCACGATGCGGCGAGCACGGGACAGGTTGCCCTGCAACACCGACCGCACCAGTTCGCGCTTTTGCTCGTAGAGCGCCTGGGGCACGTGGGACAGCACCGTATTGACCAGGAAGAGGTGCTCCCCCTCGTGCTCAATCCGCCCGACGGCATGGTCATACCAGTCGTGCAGCCGGTTCAGTTCGTCCACCAGGTCACTCGTCAGCAGGCCGCGGCTGCGTTCAATGACCGTCTGGGGGGCAATCTTCTGGGTCTTCTGTTCTCCAAAGAGGCTCTGCGCCAGTTCTTCAATCTGCTTGCGGTCCACCCCCGTGTCCCGCAGGTGGCGGGCCGCCAGCGCTTCCGGGTTGCCCCCGAGCAGAATGTCCGTCCCACGACCGGCCATGTTGGTGGCGATAGTCACGGTGCCGGGCTGGCCCGCCTGGGCGACGATGGCAGCTTCGTCGGCGTTCTGCTTGGCATTGAGAACGTGCAGCCGGACCTGTTCGCTGCGCAGCAGGTCGCTCATGTCGCGCCGTATCATCGTGCTGAGCCGCTCCGAAGTCTCTACGGCTGTCGTGCCCACCAGGATGGGCTGCCCCTGCGAGGCGCGTTCGCGGAGTTCCCCTATCACTGCGCGGAACTTGGCATCTTCCGTGCGGTAAATCTGGTCGGTCATATCGTCGCGGACGCAGGGCTTGTTGGTCGGGATGACGGTCACTTCGAGGTTGTAGATTTTGGCAAACTCTTCGCCTTCGGTGGCCGCCGTCCCGGTCATCCCCGACAGCTTGTCATACATACGGAAGTAGTTCTGGAAGGTGATGGTCGCGTAGGTCACGGTTTCGCGCCGAACGTTGACCCCTTCTTTGGCCTCGACTGCCTGGTGCAGACCATCGCTCCAGCGGCGGCCCGGCATCAGGCGGCCCGTAAACTCGTCCACAATGGTGACTTCGCCATCTTGAGTGACGACATAATCTTTGTCGCGGTGGTAGAGGAAGCGCGCTTTGAGCGCGTTTTCGAGGTAGTGGGTCAGCGCACTGTGCTGCGGGTCGTAGACGCTCTCGCCGGGGCCAAGCTCTTCAAGCTGCGTCTCAACCTTCGAAAGGCCATCCTCAGTAATGACCACACTGCGGCTCTTCAAGTCGATCATCACGTCGCCATCGGGTTGAGCGCCTTTCTTCACTTCGTCGGGGGTGACGCGCCCGGCCCGCAGAGGGCGCACCAGTTGGGCAAAGCGGGCGTACTGCGGGCTGGACCTGGCAGCCGGCCCGCTGATAATCAGCGGCGTACGGGCTTCGTCAATCAAGATGTTGTCCACCTCGTCCACAATGGCAAAGTGGTGTCCCCGCTGGACAATCTGCTCGAAGTTGTGGACCATATTATCCCGCAGGTAGTCGAAGCCAAATTCATTATTGGTGCCGTAGGTGATATCGGCTCCATAGGCTTCGCTGCGGGTGCAGGGCCGCCAGTGAACGAGGCGCTCGTCATCGAGCGAGGTGGAGGGGTCTACGAAGTCGGGGTCGAACAGGGCAGAAAAATCGTGCCCCACAAAGCCCACGCTCATCCCCAGGAGATGGTAGACCGGCCCCATCCACCCGGCGTCACGGCGGGCCAGGTAGTCGTTCACGGTCACGAGGTGGGACCCCTCCCCTTCCAGGGCGTTCAGGTAGAGCGGCAGGGTCGCCACGAGCGTTTTGCCTTCGCCGGTCTTCATCTCGGCAATGCGGCCCTGGTGCAGCACGGCCCCGCCAATCAACTGGACGTCGTAGTGACGCATCCCGATGGTCCGCACGGACGCTTCCCGCACGGTAGCGAAGGCTTCGGGCAGCAGGTCATCCAGCGTTGCCCCCTCGCTGAGGCGCTGGCGAAACTCGCTCGTCTTTTCGCGCAGTTCAGCATCGGAAAGCTGCTGGCAGGCCGGTTCCAGCGCCCCGATCTGGTCAATCAGCGGTTGGTGTCGCTGACGGACCTGCTTCTCGCTCTCACTAAATAATTTTTTCAACCACTGTAACATCAGGTTGTTCGTTCCTTCCTTAAAATCTCTGGTACCGGGCTGTGGGGCCTCACCCGGTCCACAAGCCCTGTCGTTGAGCATTATACCATGGGGCCGGCCCGGGCCTGGTGCTATTTTGCTCGACTGGTCTGGCTCTCGCGGTGGTTGAACAATACATACGACCAGTAGTCCAGGCTTGCCCGGAGCGCTGCGCGTGGCTCCGGCGAGACGTTCGGGAGCGGGGACCCATAGGCCGCCAACCCCAGGTCACGCGCCATCTTCAGGTCGCGCAGCAGCGCATCGGGCGTATCCACGAGCAGCACGCGGTCCATCCCCTGCTGGTAGAGCAGCGTCGCAATATGCTGCATATCCGCCTGGTCGTGACCGCTTCGCGTCACGACCAGCACCACCCCCTCGGGTAGGGGACGGTCGGACAGCGCCGCCCGGAGGGGCTGTGTTTCTTCGCCCGCTTCCAGCAGGACGATGGACGAGGCCAACCCCTGCCGATAGCGGTCAAAGGCGTGATTGCCGCAGGCGGTGGCGTACGCCTCCGGGCAGAGGACGACCAGGGCATCCACCCGGCGCGACTCGTCGCGCTGGCCCTGCAAAATCACCAGTTCGCCCACCAGCACCAGCGCCGCCAGCACCAGCGTGATGACCACTACCACCGTTCGCACGGTTCGGAGCACTCTATGTCGCGTCTTCACACGAACTATTATACGACAAACCACAAGGAAGCCTGGAGCGATAGACATGATATAATGGGGAGCACGATTAGCATTTCTGACTAATCTGACCTTATCTGATCATTGATGGATTGAAAATAACGATC
>DAOTUF010000345.1:0-3085 GCA_034437495.1 Chloroflexaceae bacterium
GTGCGATGCGGCAGGGACCTTCACCTTCACCCCCGACCCCTCCCTCCCGGGCCGGTGGGAGGTGCAGGTTCGGCAGGCCGGGCATGGCGACATCGTGTCCGTCGAAGTTGCCCCACCACCCGACGGAGAGCATCCAGACCGCCTCTTGTCGGCAGGGAACGAACCCGCAGCGCAGGGGTACACCCCCCTCCAGTATGTGGTGATGGGGGCGTCGGTCGTCTGGGGGTTCATCGGAACGGCGCTCTACTTCTCGGGCGGTGCCCGAAGGAAGCAGCAGCAGGGGGAAGCAGCCAGCAAGGAGATTCAGAAAGGCCACCAGAAAGACCACCAGAAAGGAGCGAACGATGCACATTGCTGATGGAGTCCTCGCGGCGGAGGTGTGCGCTGGCGGCTACGTGGCTGCGGCGGCGCTCACGGGGCTGGCGCTGCACCAGATAGGGCGGGACGAGCAGGCGCGAGCGGGCATCCCCCGTGCCTCCCTCCTCTCCGCAGCATTCTTTGTAGCCTCGTGGGTCCATATCCCGCTCCCCCCGGCTAGTGTCCATCTCGTCCTGAATGGCCTTCTGGGGGCAGTTCTGGGGTTCTATGCGGTGCCTGCCATCCTGGTTGCCCTCTTTTTCCAGGCGGTGATGTTCGGACACGGGGGTCTGACCACCCTCGGGGTCAATGCGGTGATAATGGGTGTGCCCGCGCTGCTGGCTCATGCGCTCTTTCGCCTGGTTCTGGCAGTGGGGCGCGGGAGCCGCGTATGGGCCGGGGTAGCAGGTTTTGCCGCGGGGGGGGGCGGGGTCGGGCTGGCGGCGCTGCTCTTTGCGGTGGTGCTGGTGACGACCATCCCCGCCTCGCTCGACGGGGCACAGGAGCAGGCAGCGATAATGGTGCTGGTGCTTGCCCACCTCCCCGTGGTGGTGCTGGAGGGAGTGGTGACGGCGCTGGTGGTACTGTTTCTGTGGCGGGTGCGCCCGGAGTTGCTCACGGGAGCACCGGGGCGGTGGGAGCAGCACCCTGGCGAGGCCGCGGCGTGAGATTGAGCACGTGAGACCTGAGAGTGGTTCCCGGTGCATGTCAAGATAGACGCCTATGCCCACCTGAACTCCCCCCTGCACCGATGGGACCCGCGCTGCAAACTGGTAGCGCTGCTGTCGCTGATGATGGCCTTTGCGTCGGTTCGGGAGGTGTGGCTCCTCCCCGCGATGCTGGCGGTGAGCGGGGGGGGCTATGCGCTCTCCAGGCTGCCCCTCGCCTTCCTGCTCACCCGCCTGAGCTACCCCGCACCATTTCTCCTGGCCGTGGTGGTGGTGCTGCCGCTGATGGCCGGCGAGACCCCCCTGCTCCACCTCGGCCCCGTCATCCTGCGGGAGGAGGGGGCTATGGCGGCGCTGCTGATAGTCGCTCGGCTCGGCGCTATCCTAACCCTGAGTATCGTGCTCCTGGGAACCAGTCCGCTGCTCACGACGGTCAAGGCCATGCGGGATCTCGGTCTTCCCCCTACCCTGGCGGACATGATGCTGTTCTTCCTGCGCTATCTTCAGGACATCGCCGACCAACTCAGGGCAATGCAAACGGCCATGCGGCTGCGCGGCTTTCGCGCCCACCGCCTGAACTGGCGAACCCTGAAGGTGGTCGCATCCCTAGCGGGGAGCTTGCTGGTGCGCAGCCACGCCCGGTCCGAGCGGGTGTTTCAGGCGATGGTGCTGCGCGGCTACGGAACAAACCCTCGGGGAGCTTTCCGTGCTGCGCACTCGTCGCGGGTGGGCTTCTCCGATGTGCTGGCGCTCTGCGGGACGCTTGCCCTTGCGGTTGGCTTTGTGGTCGCGCAGGTCGCGCAGGTCGCACCGGTGGGGTTCAGGTGAGAATATGGCCATGAATGGTGAGCCAGAGCGGGAAGACATGCCCGGTGCAGGGGCCGCACTCAGGATAGCCGGGCTGTCGTTTTCCTACCTGCCGCGGCGCGGGGTGCTGCGGGACCTTGACCTGGTGGTACAACCAGGGGAGCGGGTGGGAGTGATTGGTCCGAACGGGAGCGGAAAAACGACCCTCTTTCTGCTGATATGCGGCGTTTTGAAGCACGAGGCGGGTGAGGTGCGGGTATTTGAGCGTCCGGTCATTGCGGGGGGCTTTCGCCCGGACCTTGGCCTGGTCTTTCAGAACCCCGACGACCAGCTTTTCTGCCCGACCGTTGGCGACGATGTGGCGTTTGGCCCGCTCAATATGGGGTTGTCGCCAGAGGAGGTGGAAGCAAGGGTACAGGAGGCGTTGACGACCACCGGGTGTCTGGCCTTGCGGGAACGGTCCCCGCACCATCTCTCCGGCGGCGAAAAGCGCATGGCGGCGATTGCCAGTGTGCTGGCGATGCGCCCGCGCCTGCTGCTCTACGATGAGCCGGACGCCAACCTCGACAGCCGCGCCCGTCGTCGTCTTATCCAGTTGCTCCAGGCATCCCGCGAGACGCTGTTGTTTGCCTCGCACGACCTGGATGCCGTGCTGGAGGTGGGTACGCGGGTGCTCCTGATGGACGATGGGCGCATTGCTGCCGATGGCCTGCCCCACACGGTGATGGCTGATGCGGCCTTGATGGAGGCGCACGGGCTGGAACCACCGTGGTCGCTGCGGGCAGCATCACAAAACCCCACCCCTTGATGGGGCGGGGTTCTGGTGCTTCTTCTGAAATCTCTCTGGTATCTTTGCGTTTCAGGCACCAGGGAACCCAGAGGAACGCACCTACCGTTGCTGCCTCTCGGCCCTGGCGGGGTTCAGCACGTATCTGCCACCCCGGTGCCTGCACGGTATTATACCAGATGTTCCCCCACACTTGCAACTCCCCGGCGTCTGTGGTTTAATTGCCGCTATGCCATCTACTCTTCTTCCATTCTTGATATACGCCCTGGCTATTCTGCTCGGTCTGGCCCTGGATATCACCGGCGTGCTGCATGTGTATGGCCTGGACTGGCTGATGGGGCAAAATCTGGCCACAGGAACCGGCCTGTGGTATGTGGTGCTGGCGGTGGGGTGGGTGTTTGTGGCCTTCCACACCCCTCCTGTTCCTCCTCCTCCCACTCCTCCTGCTCCCGCTGCGGATGTTCCC
>DAOTUF010000346.1:0-2434 GCA_034437495.1 Chloroflexaceae bacterium
ATATGGACAGGGAACAAGAGAAATATATTCTATTATATACTATCTTTTTTGTTTTATCCCCGAACGGGTTGTTCATCGAGCAATTGACGGGCAAGAGAGAGGTCCGCAGGGGTATTGATATTGAGGAAGGCCCACTGTAAGGCACGCTCGCTGTCGGCGCTGCCGGCGCTGCCGGCAAGCAGCTCGGAGGGCACGCCGGCAAGCAACTCGGAGGGCGGGATACCCACGGTCCGTATCTGTTCCAGCAAGGTCATCATGCGCCGAGTCCCCTGTTCGAGCGCTCTGGTCAGGCGCGGCAGACAGGCCCGGGCATAGATAGCATGGAGTGGCTCAAGGCGGGGGGGGCCGCTGGTCGTTGGCGAGAGGGGAACCAGCGCATCGGCTCCCACCCGGCGCGGCGAGCGGACCATCCAGGCGAGCAGGTGGGGGTTCAGCAGCGGCATATCGGCCCCGACCACCAGGGCGTGGGAGCACCGGGCCGCGGTCAGACCCGCCACCAATCCCCCCGCAGGTCCCATCCCCACGTGAATATCGGAGACGAGGCGGCCGGGGAGGGCTTGCCATTCGCAGGGGTCGTTGAGCACCACCACCACCTCGGCACACAACGGGGTGATGAGCGCGAGGGTGTGTTCCAGCAGCGTCGGGCCATCCTCGCCCCAGAGCCGCAGCTTGCGCTTATCCTGCTGCAAGCGGTGACTGCGGCCACCGGCCAGAACGATACCGCTGATTGGCTCGCTCCCCATCTGCCCGTCTCGCTCAGGCTATTGCCCCGAACACGAAGCGGACCCCGGCCGCTCCCAGGGCAAACGCCAGACTGCGAACAATCCACGCCCCCTGCATGCGGCGTGAGAGACGCGCCCCCAACTGCGCCCCGACCACCACCCCTATGCAGATGGGGATGGTGTAGGTTATCCCTTCGAGCAGCGTTCCCCCGACCAGGTGGGTCGAGACCCCGGTCAACGAGGTAATCATCAAGATGAACTGGGAGGTCGCGGTAGCCAGGTGGACCGGAAAGTTCAGCACATAGACCATGATGGGCACGTGCATAATCCCCCCCCCGATGCCCAGGAAGCTTGAGAGAAACCCGACGATGATACTGGCTCCCCCACCGAGCACACAGCGGCAGGGCAGGGAGTTGACCGGATTGGCGTCTGATTGGACGGGCGGCGGTTCCGGGGGGGGGGTGGCCGATTCCGGTCCCTGGGGCTGCGACGGCGCTGGCGCTGGCGATGCAGAAGGTTTGCCGCCCGAAGGTCTCATAAAGAGAAACAGCGACATCGCCAGCATAAAGAGGCCGAAGAGCAATTCAAAGAGATGGCGATCTACCAGCGTGGTCACGGTTACGCCAAAGATAGCCCCGGGGACGGTCGCCAGCGCAAAGATGATGCCAGAGCGATAGTGGATGCGCTTCATTCGGGCATAGGCGATGGAGCCAGAAGCCGCGTTGAGAAACACCGCGGTGAGGGAAATACTCGTGACAGCTTCCGGGGGCATGTCCGGGTAGATGAGCAGCAGAATGGGCATCAGCACGAACCCCCCTCCCGCTCCGACCATCGAACCGTAGCCCCCAACGAACAAACCCAACAGGAGGAGTGCCATAAAAGAGAGAACGTATGATTCCATACCTCTGCTTTCTGCTCATTTCCAGACGTGTCACTCGTTCACCGTCACGGACAGGATACGTGCATCGCTTCGTCGCACAGGGTCGCCAGGAGCCGGGCCGTCGCGGTGGCTCGTGCTTCCCAGAAGGTCGCCAGTTCCTCCGCCACTGGTCGCCAGGCAGCGTGGTGGCGGCCCCAGTCGGTGGCTTCTTCCACGAGCCAGGTAAGCACGTTTTCGCCATCTTGCTGCAACAGCGTGTTGAGCATCGTGCGCCGTTCGCCCACGCGCCCCCCCAGGTTGAGCCGCCGTCCGGCCCGCACCAGGTCGGCGCGGGTCAGGATAATGCCGCTCTGCACCGGGGCAAGCAGCCCTCGCACCAGCGGTTGGAGCGACCCGCTGCCAGGGTGGGTCAGGGATGGGGTGTCGCGGAGGGAGGACGGAAGTGGGGGAGGCGGTCCCCCACGCTGCGCTTCCTCTCGCAGCACTCCCGCCAGCAGCGCCCCCCACGCAGCATAGGCGGGCGCAGCCACGGCAATAGCTTGCAGTTTTGTCAGGTAGGCCGGTAGCCAACTCAGCAGATGTTCCCAGAGGAAGGCGGTCCGAAGGTCGTGGAAGGAGCGATGAGAGCGATGGGCTTCCCCCCCGCTGCCTCTCTGCTGCTCCTCCTCCTCGCGTTCGCGTTCGACTAGCCAGGCATAGAGTGCCAGCAGCACCGCCAGGTGGTCTGGCTCGGCGGGGGGACGCTGCCCCAGAACACGCCAGACCATCCCTGCCCGCTCGCGGGCCTCGCCTCCGAACGCCCCCTCTGCCCCCACGTACACCGAGGCGTAGG
>DAOTUF010000347.1:0-16632 GCA_034437495.1 Chloroflexaceae bacterium
CTCGCTGGTCGTTAAACAAGCAGACGGTCTCTGCTCGTGCGGCCAGCACGACAAGCCTCCCTATCTGAACGAGGCACCCGTGACCGCCGCAAGGCGAGTGGGTTTGCTGGTTTTCCTGTCGTAAGGCGAAAAACCAGCACAGGACGACATGGTGGAACGTTTGGAGAAAAGAAAGGAGGACGGCAGCGCTTCCTCCACCCGCTGAAGCGGGTGGTTTCCTGCGCCGCCATTTCTATGAACCAGCATCCGCCGGTTGATGTTTCGGAGACCTTGCGCAACCTCAGCGAGCGCGGGTTGGTGCTTGCCTCTCTTTGCCCTGGCAATGGGAAACTCGGGAACCATGGGCAGCCGACCATGGTGGTTTTCCACAGTGGAGCAGGCTCCTATGGCGTTCCCTCCCACATCGTCCGAGCCATTCAGCCGCTCGGTCCCTATACGCCGCTCCCTTTCACCCAGTCCTACATCCTGGGGGTGGTCAGGGTTGCAGAGCGGTTGATGGTGGTGCTGGATATCCGACCGTTGGAAGCCCGTATTGCCTGCCCCCCCTCCCCCGATATGTCTCTGGTCATTGTGGGGTTGGATGGGGTGGATGTGGGGCTTCTGGCCGAGCAGGTGATATCTGAAAACCCTGGTAGGGTCTGTGCGATGGCGGCAATCCAGGGTAGCGACCGAAGAAGCAAAGGCAAGGAGTAGAAGGTATGGAAACCAACAAAGTGGTGGACCAGGAAACCGTTGCATTGCAACAACGCATTGCGAAATTAGAGCAGAGACTTCAAGAGCAAACCGCCGAACTCCAGATATTCAAGGAATTGATAGAGCATGAGACGGATTGTATCGGGGTGCTCGACCTCGACGGAACGCTAACCTATGCCAACCCTGCTTTTTGCGCCTATCATCGCGTTCAGCGCGTCAACGGTAGCGGTGGCGGCAATGGTGTCAAGGGCATCAAGGGCATCAAGGGCATTCCTGGCGGTCCTTCCAGCGCATCCGCGATTGATTCCGTCACCCCGGGCGACCAGGAACAGCACGCGCGGATTATCGAGGAGGTGCTTGCGAAGGGGTCATGGCATGGTGTGGTCACGTATCATTGCACAAATGGGAAGCAGTTCAAGGGATTGGAGACCGATTTTGCGATTTGCGACGAGGACGGGCAGCCCCGGGCCGTGGGACGGATTGTTCACCCTCTGCCTGAGCAACCACCGAAAGTACCCGATCAGGCAGTGTATGCGGAACTGGCGATGCTGCGCCAGCGCGTGGTGGCGCTGGGACAGGAGCTTGACGACGTCTGCCAGCGCGAACACACCCTGCGGACCACCGAAGAACGGTTGCGCTATGTGCTGGAAGGCAGCAATGATGGGGCCTGGGACTGGAATATTGCCACGAACGAAGCCTACCTCTCCCCGCGCTACAAGGCCATGATTGGCTATCAGTCCGACGAACTGCCCGACACCCCGGAATCCTGGATGAACCAGATCCACCCCGAGGATACCCCGAAGGTGCAGCAGGCATTGCAAGACTACCTGGAAGGGCGGGCCGCGTCGTATGGCGTTGAACACCGGTTGCAGCATCGGTCAGGGGAATGGGTGTGGATGTTGAGCCGCGGCAAGGTCGTCACCCGCGACGAGGAGGGCCGCCCCACTCGTATGACGGGAACCATCACCGACATCACCGAACGCAAACAGTTCGAACAAAAACTGCGCACCTTCCACACCATCATAGAGAATGCCCCGGATGGGATAGGCTTTGCCCGTCTTGACGGGACTATTACCTATGCCAACCAGTCCTACTGCGCAATGTCGGGGTTTGGCGATGAACTCCCTGGCAAAAACCTGGTGGATGCCTATGATGAGCCGCCTGAACATCTGGCAAGCCTGGTGCAGCAGGTAGTGGAACAGGGAAGCTGGCAGGGCATCCTGACCTACAGACGCAAAGATGGTTCTACATTCAAGGGTCAGCTTTCAGCGTTCAACGTGCTCGATGCGCAGGGGCAGCCCCAGGCGGTGGGGGGGATTTTCCGTGACATCACCGAATGGTTGGAACTGGAAGCGCAGCTTCAGCGAGCCAACACCGACCTGGAACAGCGCATCGCAGAGCGCACCGCCGACCTCCGCGAGAGCGAGGAGAAGTTCCGCACCATGCTCGACTATACCTACGACTGGGAATACTGGCGCGGCCCCGATGGGACATTCCACTACATGTCACCCTCGTGTGAGCGGATTACGGGCTACCGCGCAGACGAGTTTCTGGACGATGCCGATTTGCTGGTTCGGATTACCCACCCGGAGGACCGACCGCTGTTGCTCCAGCATATCCAGGATGTCGCCAGCAGCACCGAGGCGTGTTTCCTCGACTTCCGCATCGTCACCCGCAGCGGCGAAGAACGGTGGGTCAGCCAGATTTCACACCCGCTCTACAATGCCGAAGGCAGGCGGATTGGCGCACGCGCCAGCAACCGCGACATCACGGAGCAGCACCAGAAGGGAGAGCAACTTCGCCTCTTCCAATCGCTGGTGGAGAACAGCACCGACTTTATCGGGGTCGCGACCCCCGAAGGCCAGCCTATCTATGTGAACGAAGCCGGGCAACGTCTGGTCGGGCTGGATGGAGAAGAAGCCGTCCTTCGCTCGGAGGTGCTGAAGTATTTTGTACCCGAAGAGCGAGACAAAGTGCTGAAGGAGGTGCTCCCAACGGTGATGGAGCAGGGGCACTGGGAAGGCGAACTTCGCTTTCAACACTTCAAGACCGGAGCTAGCATCCCGGTCAACTATAATCTGTTCACCATCAAGGACTACCAGCACGGCAAGGTCACGGCCATGGCGACCGTAACCCGCGACCTCATAGCCCAAAAACAGGCCGAGGCAGAACAGATAGCGCTGCGGGAACAGGTGATAGAGGCGCAGCAGGCAGCCATCCGCGAGCTTTCGACCCCGCTTATCCCCATCGCCAACAACGTCGTAGCCATGCCCCTGATTGGCAGCATCGACAGTGCGCGGGCGCAGGATGTCATGGAAACGCTCCTGGAGGGGATTGCCCACCACCGGGCAAACGCGGCTATCCTGGACATTACCGGGGTGCGCGTCGTGGATACGCAGGTGGCCGACACGCTGATACGGGCGGCCCAGGCGGTCAAGCTCCTGGGCGCTCAGGTGATTATCACGGGGATTCGCCCCGACGTTGCCCAGACGCTCGTGCATCTGGGAACCGACCTGCGCGGGATTATCACGCTCGGCTCGTTCCAGGCCGGGATTACCTACGCCCTGCGGCAGGGGGGAACCGCAGAGCACCCCCGATGACTGCGGAACGAACAGGAGCATGAACAGGGGAGCGGGGACCCGGAGGGACGGGTCCCCGCTCCCCTGTTTGTTCCCGCAGGAGGGAGCGCACGCAGTCGCCCCGCGCCCCGGGCAGGAAGCCCCCCCCTGATGCGAACGACCTGCGGCCCTGCGCGTTATGTTATGACCCGTCTGAAAGATATTCAACCACAGCGTTGTGGCGGTCAACCAGGACCACGCGGGGAGAAATGGGCGTGTCGGTCAGTTCGAACCCCATAATGATGATTTCCTCCCCCGGCTTGACCAGGTGGGCCGAAGCGCCATTCATACACACTTCCCCCGACCCGCGTCGTCCCGCAATCACATAGGTTTCCAGCCGCATACCGGAGGTGTTGCTCACAATCAACACCTTCTCCCCCGGCCACAACCCGACCTTCTCAAGCAAATCTTCGTCAATCGTAATACTTCCGATATAATGTAAATCTGTTCTGGTGACAATCGCCTTATGAATTTTGGAACGGAGTACCCATCTCATGGTTGCTCTTCACCTGCCCTGTTGCTCAACATCCACATCTACGTCGTTCAGGTATGCTGCCGGGTCTGCTGCTTGTGCTTGCTGGCATCATATTCGCTCCATCGATTATACACACGGACGGAGCTTCAGGCAAACGGGCCACGGTCGGACGACCGCTACTCGGTGGCTGAGGTCGAGGTCGAGGTCGAGGTCGAGGTCGAGGGCCGGCCCCGCCGCGGTTGCTGGTAGGCATACTTCAAATCGGCGTTGCTCGTATCGCCATAGCTGATGTGGGCGAACCCCTGTTCATCGAGGGCCAGCGAGCTGTAGAGACCAACCCGTCCTTCCTCGTCCACCACGTCGGCATACCAGCGCTCCCCATCAAAAAAGGCATACTTCAGGCGGTCGTGGCTGCGGTCGTAGTAGCTGATGTGGGGAAGCCCCCGCCAGTCCAGCGCCAGCGCGGTATGGGTGCCCACATTCCGCTCGCTATCCACCACGATTCTCGTGACCTGACCAGTCTCGGGGTCGGAGCAGAGATATCTCAGGTCGCGGTTGCTGCGGTCGTAGTAGCTGATATGGGCGCGGTGGTGGGCATCGAGGGCCAGCGACGTATGTTCGCCAGTATCTCCCTCATCATCGAGCGTGATGATATGCCAGGTGTCCCCATCGGACCAGGCATAGTTGAGCGCGGTCGCACTCATATCGTAGTAGCTGATGTGCGGGAACCCCTGCCGGTCCAGCGCCAGCGAGGTATAGTGCCCGGTCTGGTCGTTCTCGTCCACCGTTTCGCGGTGCCAGCGCTCCCCATCATAGAAGGCATACTTCAGGTCGCTGTTCGTGCTGTCGTAGTAGCTGATGTGCGGGTTGTCGTTGCTATCCAGCGCCAGCGAGGAGTATTGCCCGACATCCCCCGTGTGCTCAACCACCTCGACCTGCCACCCCTCCCCGCTGCGCACCGCATAGTTCAGGTTTTTGCTGGTCAGGTCGTAGTAGCTGAGGTGGGGTTGCTCGTTCGAGTCCAGCGCCAGCGAGGTCCCATACCCCACCCCCTCCCGCCGGTCCACCACCTCGGTCTGCCAGGAGTAGCCATTGTGGAAGGCATAGTGCAGCGTACCCGCTCCGTCAGCGTAGTAGGCCATGTGCGCCAGACCCAGGGTGTCGAGTGCCAGCGAGGTGTGTTGCCCGGCCACCCGCGACTGCTCAACCACCTCCGTACGCCAGGGGGCTGAAGGCCCGTCCCGCGTTGCGTAGCGCAGTTCGCCGCTGCTCAGTTCGGTGTAGCTGAGGTGCGGGTTGCCCTCCCCATCCAGCGCCAGCGCAGTGAACCGCCCGGCCTCGCCCCGCTGGTCTACCGTCTCCGTGTGCCAGGTGCCCCCATCGAACCAGGCATACTTCAGGTCGTCATTTTCGATGCCGTGGTAGCTGATGTGCGGGCGGTCCTCTCCGTCAATGACCAGGGAAGTGTATTCTCCACACACCGTCTCACGGTCAACGGTCTGGAGCGACCAGGAAACCCCATCAAACGCCGCGTACTCCAGTTCGCCGTTGCTCGCATCGAAGTAGCTGATGTGGGGACGGTCGTGCGAGTCCAGCGCCAGCGAGGTATGGGTTCCGACGCTGCCGGAGAAGTCCACCGTCTCGGTGTGCCAGGTGGTGCCGTCGTAGAAGGCATACCGCAGGTCATCGTCAGGCGGCCCGGCGTAGTAGCTGAGGTGCGGGCGGTCCTGGGAGTCCAGCCCCATCGCGGCGTGGGTTCCCACCAACCCGTCCTGGTCCACGATTTCAATCCGCCAGTTCGTGCCATCGTGGTAGGCATACTTCAGGTCGTTGTTGGTCTCGTCGATGTAGCTGATGTGGGGGCGGTCCCGCGAATCCAGGACCAGCGTGGTATGCGTGCCCACATCCTGCTCCCCCTTGCCCAGGCGCTCCGCCTCGTCCCCATCCACGACTTCCAGGTGCCAGGTCAACCCGTCGGAGTAGGCATACTTGAGCCTGCCCTGCACATCGTCGTAGTAGCTGATGTGCGGGTTGCCATACCAGTCTAGCGCCAGGGAGGTGGAGGTGCCCACCCCGCTGGATGTATCCACCACTTCCTGGTACCAGGCGCTCCCGCTGAACCAGGCATAGTAGAGGTGGTCTTCGCCGTAGGCGATATGCGGGGCATCGCTGCTGTCGAGCGCCAGACTACGTGCCCCCATCGAGCCGAAAATCTTCGGCGCATACACCGGCTCAATGACCCACACCCGGTTGGAGGTGGGACGGGGGATGGCGGTGGACGGGAGCGATGCCCGACCCGTGAGCGAAAGCGAACTGAGGACCGTTTCCCATATCACAACACACGGGCCGGTCAGCAGGAACAACACGAGCACCGCGACCAGCCAGGTCAGGGCTTTGCTGCGGCGGGAGGAAGACATACTAGCCGTCTACTTCTGGGCACTTTCGTCCGATTCGGTGCTCTCCGTCCCCATCATCCCCGCCAGGTCAATCAGGGGCATCAACGGCATGGCTCCTCCCCCTCCGAAGAACGTGGGCAGGCGACCGTCCCACCGTTTGAGTTGCTCGTAGTGTATCAAGTCCGGGGTGAGGTTGCGGGCCAGGAGGTTGTTTGCGTCGGCTTCGGCCTCGGCCCGAATGCGCATGGCGTTGGCTTCGCCTTCGGCCTTGACGCGGGCCTGCTCCGCCTTCACCTTCTCCTGGTCAAGCTGATACTTTTGCTGCTCGGCTTCCTGCTGCGCCTGAATCTTGTTGTTGAGCGCCTTTTGCAGCGAAGCGGGCAGGTGAACCTCGCGGATACCGAATGAGATGAGTTCCAGATGGCGGCGGAAAAATTCCTCGGACAGCGCCTCCCGAATCTGCTCCGAGAGTTCATCCCGCTTCCCTGACGTAATCTCTTCCCAGTTGTAGCGGGAAGCAATGGCAGGCACCAGCGAGCGCGTATATTGACGTACGACCCGCTCCTCAACCACGGAAAGGTTCGCCCCCCCCCAGTCCTGGTAGAGCGCCACCACCTCATCGCTTCTGACCCGATACTGGATGACCACATCCAGGTTGACTTGCTGTCCCTCGCGGCTCTGCACCTTGATGCTGTCGTCGCCTTCAACGCCCTGGTACAGCATCGAATAGGTCTGGATAGTGACCGGGTATTCCTGAACGTGCTGCGTAAAGGGGTTGACAAGCGCCCACCCCGGCTTCAGGGGGGTTGCCTTAATCTGGTGGACGGACTTGTCAAAAACGATACCGACATTGCCCGTCTGGATGGTGCGCCACGAGGCCACCAGCAGCGCCACCAGAAAAACCCCGATGATAGCTACGAGCGAGAGCACACTCACCCGCGCCGCGACCGTCCCCCGCAGGGTCTTCAGCTTCGACAGGGGGGGGTGGCTTTCCCGTGTTTGTTTCATGGTTGCTCCTCATCCTGAGTTCGGATGCCTACCTTACCTTATTGCTTATGATATGAATCGCTACTCACTACTCTCAATACGAGCGCCATCACCATCATCACCATCATCATCACTGGTATCGCCTGGCGTTTGCTGCGGCTCTGAGCGCCAGGGAGCCAGCAACCGCAGCCCGTTGGCCACTACCAGCAGGGTGCTCCCTTCGTGCCCCACCATGGCCAGCGTCAGGGGCAAGAACCCTCCCAGGGAAAGGAGAACCAGCACGACCATCACCGCAAAGGCAAACACCAGGTTTTGCCGCACCACCTGCCGGGTGCGGCGGGCCAGTCGCAGGGTGGCCGGAAGCTGGGCCAGTTCATCGCGCATCAGGACAACATCCGCGCTCTCCATAGCCACATCGGTGCCAGCGGCTCCCATAGCGATACCGAGCGTGGCGCTGGCCAGCGCCGGCGCATCGTTGATGCCGTCGCCAACCATGGCTACCGGTCCTTCGCTGGCCTGTATCTGACGGATGGTCTCAACCTTTTGTTCGGGGGTCAATTCAGCGCGGACCTCGTCCACCCCGACCACCTGCCCCAGACGTTCCGCCACCGACCAGTTGTCGCCGGTGAGCAGCACCACACGGCGGATACCAGTCTGCTTCAGGGCCGCCACGATATGGGTCGATTCGGGTCGCACCGTATCGGCCAGGGCTATCACCCCCCACGGGCGGGAGGGTTCGCCCACCAGTACCACCGTGCGCCCCTGCTGTTCCTGCTCCGCGATGAGCGCCGCAAGGTCCGTCAGGCGGGAGCTTTCGCGGACCTGCGGAAAGAGCGACGGACGCCCGACCTGGACGAGCCTTCCGTCAAGGCGGGCCTGCACCCCGGCCCCGGCCAGCGCCTCAAAATCGCTGGCCTCCGGAAGGGTCAGGCGGTGTTCCTGTGCCGCGGTGACGATGGCGCGTGCGAGCGGGTGTTCGGAAAATCGTTCGACGGCGGCAGCGACCGTCAGCAGGCGGGCCTGTTCCGTTGTCAGCGAGCCGGGTTTCCCTATCTCCTGTGAGGAGGAAGAGGATCGGGCGGAGGAGCGATGGGAACTCAGGTGGACGACCGCGACGACCCCGGGCCGTCCTGTGGTCAGGGTGCCGGTTTTGTCGAAGGCAACGACCTGCACCCGCGAGGCCGTTTCCAGGTGTTTGCCGCCCTTGAACAGCACCCCCCCCCACGACGCGCTGGCCAGCGCCGAGAGGATGGCCGCCGGGATGGAGATAACCAGCGCACACGGTGAAGCCGCGACCATCAGGGTGATGGCGCGGTAGATGGTCGTGGGCCAGCCCCACCCCAGGAACACCAGGGGAATCACGATGGCCAGGAGCGTGAAACCCACCACGGTATAGGCGTAATACTGCCCGATAATCCGGTCGGTGAAGTGCTGGCTGCGGGCTTTCCGTTCGCGGGCCTCGCGCACAATCTTGACAATCCGTGCCAGGGTCGAGTCTTCGATGGCGGTCGTGACGCGCACATCCATCGCCCCCTGCCCGTTCACCGTTCCCCCAAAGACCCGCGCCTCCGGCTGCTTTTCGACCGGCATAGACTCCCCGGTGATGCTGGCTTCGTTCACCGTCGAAGTGCCCCGAATAACGAGACCATCGGCAGGGATGTGCTCGCCCGGGCGCACCCGCACGACTTCCCCCACGGCGACCTGTTCGATGGGGACTTCGTCCTCGTGCTCGTTCTTGCCATCAGTATCGGTTCGGACGAGGCGGGCCGTCTTCGGGGTCATATCCATCAGGGCGCGAATACTGGCGTGGGTCCGCCCCATGGCGAAGGTTTCCAGCGTTTGGGAGAGCGAAAAAAGAAACATCAGGCTAGCCCCCTCGCGGGGCTGGCCTATCAGCGCGGCCCCGAGCGCCGCGGCAATCATGAGCAAGTTGACATCGAACTGACGCTGCCGGAGCGATGCCCACGCCTCCTGGATGCTGTAGAAGCTGCCGTTGAGGTAGGCAATGGTGTAGAGCACCCACGGAACAAAGGCAAAAGGAACGAGGTATTCGCTGGCCCACCCGAGCAGCAGGCTGAGCAGGGTGATACCCGTCAGCTGCATCATCAGCGGAAGCTCTGCCAGCCGGGTTTCCTCGTCTTCGAGGGATGCCTCGGATTCGGGCGAGGGAGCCGGCTGCGAGCGCACGGTTTTCCGTTCGCGCTCCTCCTCGGCAAACCCGTCCCTCCCCGCTGCTTCTGCCTCGCTCCCCTTCTCGGAACTCACGGGGAAGGGACGGGGGAGGGGGAGCGAAGGGGGCAACCGTCGGGGAACCTTCTTGATGACGGTCGTCACTCCAGATGCGACGTGCTGGCGAGCCACCGTGACCAGCCGCTTTCCGCTGTTCACCAGAGGCGGCTTGCCAGGTTGGAGCGATGCAACCCGGGCCTCCAGTTCGTTCAAGCGCGTCTGGAGGTGTTCAAGAGAAGCCTGCGAAACAGGCTCCTGGCTGTTGGAAGGAGAAGACATCGGTTCTTCCTCGATTTCGGGAGGCACCCGGTGAAACCGGTTCCACCGTTCAACGCCCATTGACCATGCTTGATCCCCTCTATCCTACCACCAGATGGAGATACTTTCAACATATCTGCGGTTCCTCGAACCACCGAAGTGGTTTAGACATAGCTAAAAAGACCTGCTATTGTTATGGTTTCCCCTATTTCAAGACCAGGGTAGCTTACCGTTTTTGCTTTTGCCAGGTATTGAGGTCTGGTTTGTCTGGCTCTTCTCTATCAAAACAGGCCGTTCCCCCCCGTTTCATGGCGTATCGATACCGGCGAGGGGAGCCTCACGGGTTATCCATTACAAAAATTTCGATAGTTTTATCTTTTCAAACTGGTTCGGGCTTGACAAACTCAAAGAACGCGGTATAATCCTCGTAGAAATTATAGGTATACCCGAAAACAGGGGTAAAGATTTATGTGGGGTTGTGTTTTGCACCATGGTTCAGGTGCCAGAGCCTATGCACCAGCGTTCTCCCTTCCCGATATGCTGAGAACTATGTTGAAATCGGTCATCCGCCTGGGAAACACCGTACGCAAAGGAACGGGCGGCTGCCACCGATGTCAGCACTGCGCGTTCCTCCCCCAACGCCGTGGCCCAGCCAGGACCCCTGTTGCCACGGTTCGTCCCCTCGCTGCCGTGGCACGGCCCCCGTGGTCTGGTGCCACGGCAGCTTTCTATAGGCACTTGAGGAGCCACCGGTGGCGATTTCATGGAATAAATACTCACCAGAATTTTGCCTGAAGCTGACAGAAGTGGGGCAGCAGCTTGCCCACGCGACCATGCGGCGCAATCAGTTAGTACGCCAGTTGCTCATTGAAGTATTTGGTTTCACCGCAGACGAGGTTCAGGCAGACACCGACGTTCTGGAACAGGTCATGTTCGAGATAGTGGAGAAGCAGATGATACCCGCTTCGAATGGTCATGACCCCCTGTCCATTGTTCCTACCGGGAGCCGGGTGCAGGTCGGTAGGATTAGCGGGGGCGTGCGCATGATGCACACCCTGGCACAGTCGGGCATCTTTCACGGGGTCCACCTGCACGTCCTGCGCAATGACTGGGGCCGTATCATCGTATCCGTCGATGACCGACGGGTGGCCCTGAACCGCGATGTCGCCTACAAAGTGATGGTGTGCCACCTGGACCCCACAGAATAGGCAGAGGTATGCGGCTGGCGCAGCATGACCGGGGATGAGATGAAAGGAGGCGCGATGATGCTCACGAAAGAGCCTGGGCGTCCGGGGACGGTGCGAGTGGTCTTCTCGCTCCCATGCTTCCGCGCCGGCTCCATCTACGTGGTGGGCGATTTTAATGCCTGGGACCCCACATCCGTCGCCATGCAACCGGGCCGTCACCAGTGGTGGGCCGGTATGCACCTGCCTGTGGGCTGCGCCTATCGCTTCCGATACCTGGTCAATGGGACCCGCTGGTTCAATGACTGGGATGCCGACTGCTACATACCCAACGAGGCAGGCGGGGATGACTCGGTGGTCGTCACCCTGCTGCCCCACGAGATGAGCGGGGTCATGGTGCTCTGCCCCTACGATGGCAAACCATGCCCCTATGCCCTGCGGGTGATTCGGAATGCGGCGAAAGTCCATTCGCGGCAAAAGAACGAAGCACCCCACCCCCTTGCAGGGACGAGTGCTCCAATGGGAGGGGAAGAACCTGAAGACCACGACGAGCAGACCGGACGCAAACCTGGTCTGGAATACGCCATTCCTGAAGCGCGTTGCAGGCAGCAAAGATATGATTGTATCGGAGGAAAACACGATGACGACCGAACCGATGACCCTTGACCGCCTGTCCATCGGGCAGCGGGCCACGATTGTCCGGGTGGGCGGCGAAAAGTCTACCCGGCGGAGACTGCTGGATATGGGCATGATCAGCGGGGAAACCGTGACCATCAAGGCCGTCGCCCCCCTGGGCGACCCGCTCGAACTCATTATCAAAGGCTACCACCTCTCGCTTCGCCGGCACGAGGCCCGCGATATCCTGGTGGAGGTGCAGGTATGAAACGTTGCCATTGCCATTACCATTGCCATTGTCACGGACACGAGCACGAGCACACGCAGGGGCACGAACACGAACACGGGCACGAGCACGAGCACGGGCACAAACGAGAACGCAAACATAGGCCCGAGCACCACCATGAACACCACCATAAACCCAGGCATGGCCACGGCCACCGGCACAGCCACAGCCACGCACAGGCCCGGGAAGTCGGGCGCGAGCCTGAGCACCACGGTCTGTCCCACCCCCTGACCATGGGCAGCACCGGCCAGCGGATGATGGTGGTCGATATTCTGGCCGGGCACCGCGCCACCCACCGCCTGGCTCACCTGGGTCTCAAGCCCGGCGTGGTGCTGGAAATCGTGCAGGGCCAGGGCGACCATGCCTTGATACTGGCGGTGGGCGACACCCGTATCGCTGTGGAACGCGGCATTGCCCACAAGGTGCTGGTGCAGCCAGTGTTTCAGGAGCAGATGTTTCAGGAGCAGAAGGAGCACGAGGAACCGCGGCAGGAACAACCCCGCCGCGATATCAGAAACCCGAAGGAGGCTTCTCTATGACACCGATACCACGCACGATTGCGCTTGCAGGCAACCCCAACGCTGGCAAAAGCACCATCTTCAACGCGCTCACCGGCGGGCGGCAGCACACCGGCAACTGGCCGGGCAAGACCGTGGAGATGAAGCAGGGCATCTTCAAGCACCGCGGGCAGGAGATGACCGTGGTGGACCTGCCAGGCACCTACAGCCTCTCGGCCTGGTCGCTGGAGGAGCAGATAGCCCGCGACTTCATTGTCGAGGAGCGGCCCCACGCCGTGGTCAATGTCGTGGACGCCGCCAACCTGGAGCGCAACCTCTACCTGACCGCGCAAATTCTCGAAACGGGTATCCCCGTGATTGTTGTGCTCAACATGATGGACATTGCCGAGTCGCGCCAGATGACCATTGACCTGCATCAGCTATCGGAGCTGCTGCCCCATGTGGTAGTCATTCCGATGGTGGCCAGCCGCGGCAAGGGACTGGACGCATTGAAAGAAGCCATCGCTGTTCTGCCGTCGGAGCGGCAGGAACAGGAACACCCCCCCGTTCTGATTGCAGAAAGGAGCTAACTGACCATGACCATTGCCCATTTGAACGCACCGGGCCGCCCGGTCTACATCACCTACCAGCAGGATATTGAACGCGAGATTGAGAACCTGACCGCGACCATCGAGAAGACCCCGTCGCTGTCCTCCCACTACCACGCCCGCTGGCTGGCAATCCAGCTTCTCGAAGGGGATGAAGCGCTGCTGGAGCGGGTGCGCAGCGCCGAAGGGGGGGCCGTCGTGCTCTCGGCGCTCAACCGCTGTCAGGCGCGGCTCCAGGAGACCTACCACGATGGCGTGGACCTGGCCCTGACCGACCAGCGCTACCGCTTCATCAGTACGCTGGTGCGCAAGGCGGTGCGCCGTCCCTCGGAACCTGTCGCCACCGTCTCCGACCAGATTGACCGTGTCGTCACGCACCGTATCCTGGGTATTCCCATCTTCCTGGCACTGATGTGGGTCGTGTTCAAGCTCACCACCGATGTGGCGGGGCCGTTCATCGACTGGGTAGATGGCGTGATTGGCGGCCCCTTCACGAACTGGGCGGTCGCCCTGCTCTCTCTCACAGGACTGGGGGGAACCTGGGTCGAGAGCCTCATCGTAGACGGCATCATCGCCGGGGTGGGAGGGGTACTGGTCTTCGTGCCTGTGCTGATGTCGCTCTACCTGGCGCTGGCCGTGCTGGAAGACTCGGGCTATATGGCACGGGCCGCCTTCGTGATGGACCGTCTGATGCACGCGCTCGGGCTGCACGGCAAGAGCTTCCTCCCCATGATGGTCGGGTTTGGCTGCACCGTTCCTGCCTTCTACGCCACGCGCACGCTGGAAAACCGCAAAGACCGTATTCTGACGGGGCTGCTGGTGCCCTTCATGAGCTGTGGAGCGCGGCTGCCGGTCTATGTGCTGCTGGCAGCCATCTTCTTCCCCGCGGCGAGCGGGTGGGTCATCTGGAGTATGTATCTGCTCGGTATTGTCGTGGCCGTGGTGCTCGGGGTTATCCTGAAACACACCCTCTTCCGCGGCAAAGAGCAGTCGCCCTTCATTATGGAACTTCCGCCCTACCGTCTGCCGACCCTGCGCAATATCTGGGTGCTGATGTGGGAACGCAGTTCGGCGTTCTTGAAAAAGGCGTGGACCATCATTATGGCGACCAGTGTGGCTGTCTGGTTCCTGATTGCGATTCCCATCCCGCCTGGCAGCGGCACCTTTGCCAGCACCGACCTGAAGCAGAGCGGGTTTGCCACGCTCTCGAAGGTTGCGGCTCCGGTGTTTGCCCCCACCGGTTTCGGCAGTTGGGAAGCCAGCGGCTCGCTCATCACGGGCTTTGTCGCCAAGGAGGTCGTCATCAGCACCATGGCGCAAATCTACGGCGTGGAGGAGGGGGAGGAAGAAGCCGAACCTACCACATTCATCGGCGATCTGGGCACCATTGTGACGAGCTTCGGGAGCACGGTGCTGGACGCGCTCAAGGCGGTGCCGGGCATCGTGGGCATTGACCTGGCTGGCGGGGAGGCGGAAGAAGCGGAGCCATCCGGCCTGATGACCGCCATTCGCGGTAGCTTCGAGGAGAGCAGCGGGGGGCACGGAGCACTGGCGGCACTGGCGTTTATGGTCTTTGTGCTGCTCTACACCCCCTGCATGGTGGCGATAGCCGCCGAGCGGCAGGAGCTTGGCACAAAATGGATGTGGGTCAGCATCGTCGGACAACTGGTGCTGGCGTGGGGGGCTGCCCTCGTTATCTTCCAGGGGGGCCGGTTGCTCGGGTTGGGGTAAGCACACCCTTCCGTCCTCCCCTGCTGACCACTGCCCCGAACCAGCGTCAGGCTCCCCGTGCAACCCGCCGATAGACCTGGAGGGTTGCACGGGCGGCCTGTTCCCAGGAAAAGCGGCCTGCCTGAAGGGGGCCGCGCCGTGCGAGGTCAGAACGGAGATCTTCATCGTGCCACAGGCGTTCCATGGCTGCGGCCCAGGCGTCCACCTCCAGCGGCGGCAGCAGCAGAGCCGCCTCGCCCGCCACCTCCGGCAGGCTGCTGGTAGCCGCCACCAGCGAGGGGGACCCGCACGCCAGCGCCTCCACCACCGGCAGCCCGAACCCTTCATACAGCGACGGGTTGATGTAGATACGGCAGGCGCAGTAGAGCCAGTGCAGTTGCTCTTGCGACACGCTGCCCACGAATAGCACCGCCTCTTCGAGCCGCAGGTCGCGCACCGCTGCAAAGATGGCCTCATCCTGCCAACCCCGGCCCCCCGCAAGCACCAGGCGGTAGGGGACCTCGGGTCGGCGGTCGAGACAGACCCGCAGCGCATGCAGCAGGGTCGGCACATTCTTGCGGGGTTCGAGCGTGCTCACAAAGAGGGCAAAGGTGCCAGCAACCAGCGAGCAGGGGGTCCCCCTATCCGTGGGCGACCAGCGGGGCGGGAAGCGGGTGAAGACGCGCACCGTATTCCCTTCCCCTCCCTCCGCCTCCGCAAGCGGCATCGGGGAGAAGCGGGGGGCAGCCGCTTCATAGATAACGTCAACCCGCTCCGGCGGTAGGCCAAGCAGTGCCCTGATATCCTCCCGGGTGGCCTGGGAGACGGCTATCACCGCGTCGGCCCGCCAGACCGACTCCCGCACCTGCCCGTAGTAGCGGCGGGCGCTCGCGTCGAGGATGTCGGGATAGTGCAAGAACGCCAGGTCGTGGACCGTCACCACCACCGGGCAGCAGCGCAGGCGGGGGACGATGAAGTCCGGGCAGTGCAGCACCTCAAGGCGGCGCGGGAGCAGTTCGAGCAACAGCGACCAGGGTTCCAGGCGGTGGTGGGGTGGGGTGAAGAGGGTCGAGCGGCGAACATTGGGAAGCTCGACCAGCGGGCGCGGGTGGGATGCGTGCTGGAGCGACACCAGCGTATCGTTGGGAGCCAGCGGGGCCAGCGCAGTGAGCAGCTGAAGCGTGTACTGGGGGATGCCACCAGCACGGTAGGCGTTCAGGCGGGCATCAATGCCGATGCGGGTCATTCCTCGACTGCTACCTCCAACCCGTCGTAGGCCAGCGCCACCCCCGCGGGCAGCCGGGTGCTCACTTCCGCGTGGTCGAAGGCGTGGGACAGGTGGACCAGGAAGGCCCGGCGTGGGCCAAGCTGGTCAATCACGGTGAGCGCGTTATCCAGCGAGAAGTGGGTCGGATGGAAGGTATATCGCAGGGCATTCAACACGAGCACCTCTAACCCCTGGAGATGCTCCAGCGATGCAGGCGGAATGGCGCTGGCATCGGTCACATAGGCAAATTCCCCGATGCGGTAGCCGGTAATTGTCCAGCTTCCGTGCCGAATATCAAAGGGCACTACCTCCACCTCGCCAATGCGAAACGGCCCGCTTACGGGGATGAGTTCAAGCCGCGGGCGGGTTGATTCTGACGAGGACTCCACAAAGGCGTAGTTGAAAAAGCGGCGCACCTCCTGAAGCGTGGACGAATATCCATAGAGCGGCATGGCTCCCCGCCTCTCGGTGAGCGGGCGCAGGTCGTCCAGCCCACCCACGTGGTCAAAATGGGCGTGGGTCAGCAGCACCGCGTCCAGGTGCTCAATCCGGGCTTCGAGCGCCTGGGTGCGAAAATCCGGCCCGGCGTCGAACAGGATGGTCTGACCCCGCGTCCGCAGGAGCGCCGAGGTGCGACTCCGTCGATTCCGAGGGTCGGTTGAGCGGCAGACGGCACAGCCGCACCCGATGACGGGAACTCCCTGCGAGGTCCCGGTGCCGAGGAATTTCAAGTGCTTCATCGTGAGGTTTCACTCCTGCCCCCCGTCTTTTCAGGCGGGTGGTGTCGGGTTTGCCCGGGGCAGTTGCCC